>JAHJTX010000244.1 GCA_018829545.1 Bacteroidota bacterium
CTAACCCACGACTTAAGTCGTGGGTTAATAACAACTTAGAGAATTGGTGAACCGTTTCAACGGTTTTCAATTCTTTCTCAAAATTGAATTAAAAACCTTTTTGCAGTAAACTCATTATTCTAAAATCAAAACAATCGTACAAATAATAATTTGAAAACATATTTGTTAAGTTGACGCATATACGATGAATCGGGATACTCGCAATTACAGTAAATGCCTTTCTAGAGTAAACTCTTGAATAATTCGAAGTAAATTGACTGAACGATTCCCCATAGGGACAGGCAGCGAATCGCTCTTCAATTCTTATCCTTTTGTTAACGTGAGTTAATAACGTTCTTGATGAAATTCTTTGTGAAATCCGAAAGAACCAGCCTAGCGTTAATCTCGGCTTTTTGTTCAAGAATTTTTTCCCAGCCATCTGTTCCTTCCCAAAAAGCTTTTTTTAATTCCCTTATGGTTTCAGGATTACAGTGCGTAAGCTTGTCTACTAATTTTATTAAACAGATATCTAAATTATCTGACGTGCATAATGACGAATAGAGTCCTTTATTTACAGCCCATTCAGACGATCGCCACTCATGATCGATTGTCATTTCGGCAAAAGCAGCCTTCCCGATTTTTTTTTCTACTGCCGGCTGAATAACAAATGGACCTATACTCAAAGCCAGTTCGCTTAATCTAACTGAAGCGGAATCCGAAGCCAAAGCATAATCGCTTGCCGCAACAATGCCGGTTCCGCCTCCAACTACTTTACCATGAACTCTTGTAATAATAAATTTAGAAGAGTTTTTCATCGCGAGAATTACAGCAGCGAATCCCATAAAAAACTTTTTCCCCTGTTCATAATTTTCAATAGCAACTAATTCCTCGAAAGAAGCTCCCGCGCAGAAAGCGGATTCTCCTTCACTTTTAATTAAAATTATGGAGGGAGATTTTGCATCATCAGCCTCGGTTATTTTCGATGCAAGTTCATTCAATAAACTCAGTGGAAGTGAATTGCTTTTGGGATGAAAAAAAGTAATTTCAGTATAACCTTTTTTCTGTTCGGATTTTACGTAACCTTTCGTCATCATTCTCCTTGCGATATAATTAGTTCATTAAATTCTTTGAAAGAATGCACAATGTGATCCGGATTTTCTTTCTTTAGCTGCGCCCCGCTTCTGTATCCATGCGTGATTGCGCACGTTTTTACTTTTGCGTTTCTACCGCAATGAATATCAATTTCTGTATCGCCAACCATCATCGTTTTATCGGTATTAACTTTCAAGGAATCACAGATTAGTAAAATTGGTTCAGCGTTGGGTTTGTTTTTTACATCCGGACGCCTGCCGAGAATAAAATCAAATTGAGAATCTATTTTGAAATGCTTTAAAATTATTTCCGCTTGTTCTTGAGATTTTGTAGTAAGCAAAGCTGTTTTGATTCCATTAGAGCGTAGTTGCTCTAAAGTATATTCTACATCGGGATACATCTGCGAGTCATTAATAAAGTTGAAGTAGATCGATTTATACACTTCGATAAACTCTTCAAAGCTGGGGAGAGTAATTCCAAGCTCAAAAAAGATATCATTAAAATGATGTCCTATCAACTTTCTGAAATCACTCTCAGAAATTGAACTATCCGCTCCAACTATTTCGAGAGCTTTAATAGTTGATTCAAAAATTGTTTTATGAGATTCGATCAGAGTCCCGTCAAGATCAAAAATTATAAGTTCTATTTTCATTTATCCAATTGAATAGTGAACTTTCAGTTAATGATTTTTCTGCAGATTGAAAAGCAGACACCATTTATTTATTTTAACACAACAGAATTCTTTCCTTTGCAAGAATACAAAATTTATCCAATAAATTTCGGAGAATAAAATGCCAGTTGTAAATTATGAAAAGTATTGTGAAATGCTTGATAACGCAAAGAAAAATAAATTTGCGTATCCGGCGATTAATGTAGTAAGTGAGTGTTCAGCAAACGCAGTTCTGGAAGCTCTTGCCGAATCGAAATCAGACGGTATAATTCAAGTAAGCACGGGCGGCGGCGAATTTGCTTCCGGAATGATGTTAAAGAACGCTGCCCTTGGAGCCATTTCAATTGCGCAGCATGTTCACCTCGTTGCAGAAAAATATGACATCAATGTTGTTCTTCACACAGATCACTGTCAACCTGGGAAAGTTGAATCGTTTTTAAAACCTCTCATTGCCGAATCAAGAAAAAGAGTTAAAGCAGGATTGCTTCCGCTCTTTAATTCGCACATGTTCGATGGAAGTGAACTTCCGTTAAAGGAGAATATGGATGTTGCGGTTGAATTGTTAAAAGAATGCGCAGAACTTGGAATTATACTCGAAGTTGAAGCCGGCGTGGTTGGCGGCGAAGAAGACGGCGTAAGCCATGAAGACGCTCCCGCAGAAAAACTCTATACAACTCCCGAAGATATGGTTTACGTATACGAAAGATTAAATTCCGTTGAAGGCGGCAGATATATGTTCGCTGCGACTTTCGGTAATGTTCACGGCGTTTATAAACCCGGCAACGTGAAACTTCGTCCGGTTATTTTGAAAGAAGGACAGAAAGCAGTTACTGACAAATATGGTGAAGATGCAAGTTTCGATTTGGTTTTCCACGGCGGCAGCGGTTCATCTTTGGAAGAAATCCGCGAAACTCTTGAATACGGCGTAATTAAAATGAATGTCGATACTGATACTCAATACGCGTTTACCCGTCCGATTGTTGATCACATGTTAAAAAATTATGACGAAGTATTAAAAGTTGAAGGCGAAGTGGGCAACAAGAAAAAATATGATCCGCGCGGATATTTAAAAGCCGCCGAAAAAGGTATGAAAGAAAGAGTTATTCATGCAATTAAAGATTTGCGCGCCGAAGGAACAACTTTGGGAGTGTAGTTTTTTATTAGGCAGCCAAGTTTTACGAAGGAACTTGGCTGTTATTAAGCCTTAGTAATATTTGTAATTCTTTTTAAGACTTCTGGTAGTGAGATTACAGAAACGTTCTCTGAAATTCTATAATTTTCATGACCAGGATAGACAACAAAACCTTCTTCACAGCCGAGATCATTAAAAGCTATTTGAAAACCTTTCCCAATTTTTGGATTTAACGAATACTTAATTTCAATAGCTATTAATTTTTCATTTCCCGATCCAATTACCAAATCAATTTCTGCTCCAGCATGTGTGCGGTAAAAATATGGAGATGAAAATTTTGGCAGCACATTCAAAATTTGCTCGATTACAAATCCTTCCCATGAATAACCTAATATTGGGTGTGAAGAGAGAGCTTCCTTATTTTGAATGTTAATTAAAGAGTGAAGAAGCCCGCTGTCGCGGATGTAGACCTTTGGAGCTTTTACAAGCCTCTTTTTTATATTTATATGATAAGGTGATAACTGGCGAATAATAAATGTATTATTAAGAATGTTTAAATAGTGATTTATTGACTGATAAGACAAGCCCATGCTTTTTGCTACCTGACTGGCATTCCAAATTCTAGAGTGCAAATGAGCAATCATTGTCCAAAATTTTCTGATCTGGTTAGCTTGAATCCTAAATCCTAATTGCGGCAAGTCCTGTTCCAAATAAGTTTTTATGAAAGCATCCCGCCATACTAAACTTTCATAATTACTTTTTGCTAAATAGCTTAATGGATATCCTCCTCGAATCCAAAGGTCATTTATCTTCTCATCGGAGAATCCAATTTCATCAATACTTAATGAGGATAGAATGTGATAATTGATCCTGCCAGCTAAAGTTTCAGAAGAGTTTCTTATTAACTCCTGAGAAGCTGAGCCGAGAATTAAAAATCTACCGGCAACCCTCTTTTTATCAACAAGAGCTTTTAGAAGCGGAAATAAATCTTTCTTGCGCTGAACTTCGTCAATAATTATTAGTTTATCTGCATTGTCTTGCAAATATATTTCTGCTTCTTCCAATTTGTTATAATCTGATGGAAGTTCTAAATCAAGATAAATTGAGTTCTTATAATCAGTTTTTATTTCCTTTGCCAAAGTAGTTTTGCCAACTTGACGTGAGCCAATTATTCCTACTACAGGAAATTGTTTTAAAGAAACTAAAATTTCGTTGTAAATGCGTCGATTTATCATGCTTGAAAAATAGAGATTTGGCTTATGATTTTCAAGTATAAAAACAAAAAACTCTTAAGGCTGTTTTGAGCGCAAATAGTTGAGAAATAGCACCGTTTTTAATTTAGACAGGCAGTTAAATTTCTTGAATTCTATTTACTATTATGACATTTGGCACTATTTAATCAACAGCATCTTGCGGCTGAGGATTGCGCCGCCGGATTGCAATTGATAAATATAAAATCCGCTCGCTAATCCGCTGCCGTCAAAAACTACTTCATAATTTCCGGCGGGTTTCTGCTCGTTAACAAATGTCTGAATCTCTTTTCCCAACAAATCAAACACTTGCAACTTGACAAACTTGGAACTTGGAACTTGAAACTTTATAACTGTACTCGGATTAAACGGATTCGGGTAATTCTGATATAAAATGAAATCGCTTACAATTGGTTCCGTTGTGTTTTGGCTTATAGACAAAATTTTATTTAAAGTAAAATCCGCAACAACGGGAACATGGTCAGAAGCTAACACTACATCATTCTTTTTTAGACCGTAGCGGGCTAATGTGTCCGGTTTCATTACCTTTGTAAAAAAAACAAAACTGTTTTTCAGATTCATAACCGAACCGGAATAGAAAATATAATCCAACCTACCCGGACTGTAAGCGCTTCTTTCGTCATACCAGGTCATAGAAAATGGAAAGTCCGTTGCTAAGGATTTTGAATCAACTAAATTGGAGTCATTCCAATCAGGCTTAAAATCCGCACCGTATAAATTTTCGTTTACAATATCGCCCGTGATGATTGTAGTTCTTTGCTGTTCAAACCCAACTAAATTCATATCACCCACAATTACAATTGGTGTGCCGCGTGGAACCGTGATTATTCCGCCTTCCGTTTTTGCATCGCGGATAAATGCCATAATAGCATCAATCTCCTTTTGCCGGCTGTCATTATTCGCGCAGCAAGGCGGATGAGCGCTCACAAGCAAAATATCTGTATTATACTTCTCGTGCGTATCAATAAGAAAAGCACCGTTGCCGTCAATGTTGTAAGATTGCTTAATCGGGAATCTTGAAACGGTAATAATATCACTGCCGGCTCTTGCATGATACCATGTTTCACCAGCGCTGCTCGGAATTTTGCTCTCTATAAATTGTGCTGTTTCAAGTGAGCTGTGATTATAAATTTCTTGAAAAGCAAAAATGTCCGCATCTATCGTTTTTAGAATGGATCCCCAAGTATTACTAAGCGAAGAAACAAAAAGATTATCCCGCAAAACATTATATGTTACAATTCTGAGATGATCTTCCTGCTTTTTAATTTTATAGTTATTTGCAGTGAAATTGTATTTAGGTGAAAGTTTATACGCGGCGCTGCCAGTGTTTGGCGCAGAGTCACCACCGTATAAATCTTTAATTAAGAAGCGGATCGAATCTGAATTGAAAACCTTTTGACCGGAAATGACAGAATTCAATTTCACGCCTACTTCAAATCGTTTTGAAGTTACCGTAGGAGCAGAAATAAGACCGAATTCTTTGTGAATAATATTCGTGGTTCCACTTGACGAATAAAACTTACCCGTTCTCCTTCCAAAAGTGTATTGAAGATCAGCCCCAATATTATTGACTGAAAGCCCGGTTGAACTTTTGTAATCCGTATCGATATACATTGTAATATCATTCAGCTCTTGTAAATTTATTTCCGCGCCAACTTCAAGACTGAAATACAGATAGGATGAATCTGAACTCATCCATATTTTTCCAAGATCAATCGCTCCCAAATTTTGATCGTTGATGTCATCGGAATATATTAGGTCGGATTCCGTCCAATCTGAAAAATCTTCATCAATCAGTTTGCTGAATGACTGTCCAAATGTAGAATTACATAATAATATTAGAAATACGGTTAAGGTTAATTTGAGCATTACTCCTCCAATTATCAAACAAGTTTGCGAAACAAAAATAAGATTATATTCTTAAATTGAATACAAAATTCGAAGAGTCTATGTCAATAAATAATCCTTATCTTAATCTTAATCCTAGTCATAATCCTAGTCATAATCTTAGTCATAATCTTAATCTTACTCTTATCGCCGCCCTCCTCCTCTTCATCTCATGCTCGGATAATCTCCCTATTCTTGATGACTTGAGCGGAAAAAATTACAAACTAATTTCTCAGTCTGAATTTGCATTCAATTTTCCAGGCGATTACAAGGGAAAGATAGTTGTTGCAGGTTATATCTTCACCAACTGCCCCGATATCTGCCCGCTCACGACGAACAATCTCCGCCTCATTCAGGAAAAAATTAACGAAGCCGGAATAAAAAACGTTGAGTTTGCCGCAATCAGTTTTGACCCTGATGTTGATAAACCCGCCGTTTTAAAAAAATATGCTGAAATTCGAAGGATGGACTTGAGTAATTTTACTTTTTTCACGGGTGAGAAAAATGAAATTGAATCACTAATGAAAGATGTGGGAGTGTTTGCGATTCCCGGCGATTCCGTTCAAACAAGCAGCGGAAACAATATGATTTTTTATATCCACACCGACAGAATTTCTTTGATCGATTCTGAAGGGCGAATACGTAAAAATTATTTGGGCAGCCAAACTGATACAGAGGAAGTTGCGGCTGATATAAAAGAACTGAGTAACTAATTAAATTTGGAAGAACAATGAAATCAATATTATCAATTCTATTTTTATCTCTCTTAATAATTTCATGCGGAAAAAAAGATGAAACCGCAAATAATACTATACAAACTCAGCAGCAGATTGAAATAATAAATACCTGGGTTAGAGTTTCTGCGCAAAATATGAACACCGCATTGTTTTTTGAAGTGAAAAACAAATCACTGAATCCGGATACATTATACAAAGTAACCTCCGATGCAGCAGAAATTATTGAAATTCACGAAACATTTCATCACGAGAACGGCATGATGGGGATGCGCGGAATTGAGTTTGTGGAAGTTCCTGCAAAAGCGACAGTGATTTTCAAACCGAGAGATCTTCACGTAATGTTTATCAATCTGAATAACGATTTAATGCTTGGCGATTCAGTGCAAGCTGAACTGCTGTTTAGAAAATCCGGCTCAGTAAAAATATCTGCTGAAGTAAAAGAGATGATGAAGAGGGAATAGGGTTTTTTTTGACAAAGACTAGGATCATGACTATGATTAGGATTAGGTGAATGATCAAGAGATTAAATTTGCTATTCTTATTCCGATTCAACTATTTTTAAGCCTTAATTTAACTTAAGACAACACAATTAGGGATTTTATGAACAACCGATTTATTCTTTGGCTGTTACTGTAAAGGACGCGAAAGTTTCGGGTAAACTATTTTGGAAGAGACACAAAACTTCCGATGAATGGACTGAGGTAGAATTAGAGCGCAGTAATGGTTCTCTTAAAGCATTTCTTCTTAACCAGCCGTCAGCCGGAAAACCGAATTATTATATTGAACTGACTAAGGTCGATGAATCTGTTACTGTCCCCGCAAATTATTTTGTGACTATACGATTCAAATACGTGTTCGATGATTACTGGACGGGCTTTCCATTCGGTCACGATCTCACGGATAATAAAACTGCTTTCGCTTTGATTGGATGGCTGATAGCGCTTTTCATGTATAAGAAATCTCCAAACCCAAAAAAGTGGGCGTTAGTCGGAGCTGTGGTTTTAATTATTGTTTATTTAATTCCATACAGCGTATTAGGCTCGGAACTGGATTACAATAAAATTGAAACAGAAAACTCTAAGATTGAGTTACAAATAGAAAACAAATAAAGGTGAATGATGAAACTTAGAAATTTGGTTTTTGTGTTTGTGCTCATTTCCTCAATTTTATTCGCGCAGGAAATGTCTCAAACTTTTCTTTCCTTAAAAAATACGGGCGTTCAAGAATTTCTTGAAAAGTATCCCGACTTTGACGGAAGGGGAACAATAGTATTGATTCTCGATACCGGTGTTGATATGGGAATCGATGGATTAATTAAAAATCCCGATGGAAGCGTAAAAGTAATTGATGCGCAGGATTTTACCGGGCAGGGCGATATTAAATTCTTCGAAGCTGATATTGAAGAAGATGATGGAAAGAAGTATTTCGAAAATGAGGATATGAAATTCAAAATTTGGGGCGCGGATAAACTTGCGCTGAAAGCAGTTGATGATGATTATTTCATCGGAATGGTTCCGGAAAACCTGTGGGTAAATTCCGGCTCCGGCGTTTCGGATATTAACGGAAATGATAAGAAGGACGACCAATTTTATTTCGTTACGTTTAAGACTAAAACAGACGGAATGGAATATTGGGCAGTTTATTTTGATACGGATTCCGATGGCGATTTGTCGAACGAAAAGCCGTTGAGAAATTATAAAGAGAATTTTGACGCATTCACAATTAAAAACGCAAAGGGGCTTCCCTTTTTCACACTTGCGCTGAATATTTTTCCCGAAAAGAAAATCGTTTCATTTTACTTTGACGACGGCTCCCACGGTTCGCACTGTGCGGGAATTTCTGCTGGATATATGATTGGCGAAACAACGCTTAATGGCGTTGCGCCCGGCGCCAATGTAATTGGACTTAAACTAGGAAATAATAATTTTGCCGGAGGCGCAACTGTAACCGAAAGCATGAAAAAATCTTATTTATATGCCGATAAAATTTCTAAAGAACGCAAAGAACCGTGCATCATTAATATGAGTTTCGGTATCGGTTCGGAAATTGAAGCTCGTTCCGAAATGGCAAAATTTTTAGAGAAATTGACTAAGGAAAATCCTTATCTCTACATCTGCACATCAAACGGAAATGAAGGACCGGGACTTTCTACAAGCGGATTGCCCGCTGCTTCAAGTGCAGTATTTTCTTCCGGCGCAGTTTTGGCTGAGGAAGTCGGCAACGATTTATACGGCGCAATGGCTGGCAAAGATATTCTTCTTCATTTCAGTTCCCGCGGCGGCGAAGTAAGCAAACCCGATGTAATCGCTCCAGGCGCGTGCGTTTCAACTATTCCAAACTTCAGCGGAGGAGATAGATTCTGGGGAACGAGTATGGCATCCCCCTATTCCGCAGGAGTTATGGCTTTACTGTTAAGCGCGGCAAAGCAGGAATTCCCTGAAGTAAAAATTCCTTCTCAATTTTTATATAAAGCAATCCGCGAGAGCGCTGTTAAAATGAGCGGTTACACTCATGTTGATCAAGGCGGCGGATATATCAACGCGCTGAACGCTTATGAACTGTTGAAAAAATATATAAATAGCGGCGAGTTAAATAATTTTGAAACGTACAGCGTTACATCAATAGCGCCGAATATGCCCGATAATCAAGCTCCGAATCTTTATATTAGAAACGGATCATATATTACCGGAAATGAAAATTATGCCTTTAATGTTGAACGCGATAACGCGATAAAGAAAGATAAATTTTATAGAATTTACGATCTAAAAAGCGACAGCGATTGGCTTATTCCGATCAAGAAAAAAATTCATCTTAGAAACAAGCAAGGCGCGGCGGTTGATGTTAAACTTGATAAATCCAAAATGACCGCGCCAGGTTTGTATAATGGGAAAATTTATGCCTATCGATCGGATAAAAGCAAAACTCCCGAATTTGAAATGATGGCGACCGTTGTAATTCCGAATCAGTTCAACAGTGGTAATGGATATGCTCAAACATGGGAAAATGAAAAACTTGCGCCCGGTATGCACAAAAGATATTTCCTTAGCGTACCCGCCGGCGCTTCTAATTTGAAGATTTCTTTAACATCGGAGAAGAAAGAATTCACAAGTCTGCGATATTACCTTCACGACCCTGATGGCAGACGCCAGGATTTCGGAATTATAAATTCACATTCAGAAGGCGAAATATCAGAAAGATATTTCTTTAATCCCGAAGCGGGAGTTTATGAATTGGTTGTTTTAGGTCAGTTCACCGCAAAAGATATTTCGGAGTATGATTTATCAATTGAGTTTGACGGAATTAAACGAATTGACGATAAGAAAGTCTGTCAAAAAAATAATAGCATTACAGTAGTGAATCTCTTTGAAGAATTAAAAAGTGTTAATCTTAGCGGTGAAATTCTTGGCTGGCAGAAATCTTTTACGATTAACTTAGACAGCGTTGAAACTTTTGACTATCCTTTCGAGATTAAAAAAGGCGAATCATCCAAAGAGTTTGAGATTGAAATAAGCAAAGAGGATTTTAATAAGGTAACTGATTTTGCTCTTATGATTTATGATGAAAGCGGAAAAGCATTAAATACCGGCGGGCTGTCTTATAAAAACGGTTCAATAGGCGTAAGAAATAAATTTGAAGCGGAAAGCACCAAATTAAAACTCACCTTGATTCCTGCATTCGCAAATGAAGCGGGACAAATTAAAGTTTCGGTTACGGAAAAAACTTTATTCGAAAAACAGGGCAAACTCACTGCAAAGAATAACGGCAGATCAAGAGTAACCTTGTATCCCGGAGTTTCAGCGGATTTAAGTCTGGAATTTGCCAAACCGGAAAATGTGATTCCAAATGATTCAAACGTATTCGGAAAGATTAAATTTAATTCCGAGAAAACAGACAAAACTGAATTTCAAATTCCAATACTATTCAATTTTTAAGGAGCTTTATTTATGAGTGAACATCAAGTTGATCCAAAATCCAGCGGACTGCCGGTAAATGCTTATACAGAATTAAAGCCGGGTGAAGAATACGTTCCGATAATGTCTGCAGATAAAGAGTATCCGGAAGTAAACGTGCGGTCGGTGCTTCTTGGTCTAATAATGGCGATGCTTTTCAGCGCTGCCGCAGCCTATCTCGGATTAAAAATCGGGCAGGTTTTTGAAGCTGCAATTCCAATTGCAATTATTGCGGTTGGTTTGTCGGCTGCTACAAAAAGGAAAAATGCTCTCGGCGAAAATGTTATTATTCAATCCATCGGCGCAACTTCGGGAACGATTGTAGCCGGAGCAATTTTTACAATTCCTGCATTATACATTCTCGATCTCGAAGTTGAATTCTTCCAGGTCTTCATGGCTTCTCTGCTTGGCGGTTTTCTAGGAATTTTATTTTTAATTCCGTTTAGAAAATATTTCGTGGCAGATATGCACGGCAAATTCCCTTTCCCCGAAGCTACAGCTACAACAGAAGTTTTAATAGCCGGAGAAAAAGGAGGCAGCCAAGCTTTCGTTCTGGTTATCAGCGGAATCATCGGCGGAGTTTATGATTTTGTAATAGCAACTTTCGGATGGTGGAGTGAAGTTTTTACAACGAGAATTATTGAAGCAGGTCAGTATTTATCTGATAAATATAAAATTGTGTTCAAGTTAAACGTAAGCTCTGCAATTTTGGGTTTGGGTTATATTGTAGGCTTAAAATATACTGCAATTATTGCCGGCGGTTCATTTGTTGCGTGGTTTGTTTTGATTCCGGTCTTTGCTTACTTAGGAGATTATATTGCCGTACCAATCGGCGCAAATGTAGTAAACTTAATTAAGGATATGTCCGCAGAAGAAATCTTCCGCAATTATGTCCGTCATATCGGTATCGGCGGAATTGCAATGGCGGGTTTGATTGGAATCATCAAATCTTCCGGAATAATTAAAACTTCTTTTGTGCTTGGATACAAAGAAATTTTTGGAGCAAAGAAAGGCGACGGCAAAGCTAAAAGAACGCAGCGCGATATTTCCATGGGAATTATTGCAGGCGGAATTATGCTTACAGCTTTAGTTGTTTTCATATTCTTCCTATTTGGCGTTGTTGATAACATACTTCACGCGTTAGTTGGATTAGTGATTGTAATGATAATTTCATTTCTATTCACAACTGTTGCGGCAACAGCGATAGCGATTGTTGGAACTAATCCTGTTTCAGGAATGACGCTAATGACGCTGATACTTTCATCCGTAGTTCTTGTAAGTGTTGGTTTGTCCGGAACTTCGGGAATGATTGCCGCATTGATTATTGGCGGTGTTGTGTGCACCGCTTTATCCCAGGCGGGCGCATTTATTACGGATTTGAAAATCGGTTACTGGCTCGGCTCTTCTCCGTATAAACAGGAAAAGTGGAAATTCCTCGGAACAATTTTTTCAGCGGCTACCGTTGCGTGGATTATAATGGTTCTTAACGAAACTTACGGTTTCGTGGGCGAAGGCGCTTTAGTTGCACCGCAGGCAAATGCAATGGCGGCAGTTATCCAACCGTTAATGTCCAATCAACCGGCTCCGTGGATGCTGTACATTGCCGGCTCATTTATGGCATTAATTTTAACGATGATAAAAGTCCCGGCTTTGGCATTTGCTTTGGGAATGTATCTTCCTCTTGAATTGAATACTCCTCTTTTAGCTGGAGGAATTATTGCTCACTTTGTTTCAACAAGAAGCAAAGACGAAGAATTGAATAGAGTACGCAGAGAAAGAGGAACATTGATTGCATCCGGATTTATTGCCGGCGGCGCGCTGCTCGGTGTGTTAAGCGCAATATTAAGATACATCGGAATTAATTTAGTAAATACGGAATGGATGGAATCTCATCCGGCAGAAATGTTGGCAATAGCGATGTTTATACTTGTAGCCATTTATATGATATGGGATACAATGCGAGCAAAGAAAGAAGATTAATTTTTTCTTGAATTTTATTGGATGTCTTAATCTATTGAGGGACTCTGAATATTTTCTTCCTCCGATAGTTTAAGGCATCTTTTTTTTATAGAACACAGATCAAGGCTGATGCTTCGCAGCGCTGATTTACACGGATAATTTTTTACCTCCGATCAGTTAATAACCCATCTGCGAAAACTTGTCCTTCGCAGCGTGCGAAGGAGGATCCGTTCAATCCTCGTCATCCGTGTTCAATAAAAGATATAAGCCCAATCTTACTAAATTTGACTGTGCATAATGCATTTGCTAAGTTTATGCACACTTTAGAGGTAATTGTATGAGAACAACATTGGACTTGCCGAAGGACTTATTGGAGGAAGCTTTATTTCTAACAAAACTGCCGTCTAAAACGGAAGTAATAAAAGAAGCCTTAAGAAATCTCATTCAGCATAAAAAACGGCATAAATAAAATTGGAATGCCGGATTTAATAATTCTGCAGAATGTAATCCAAAATAAGCTTACTCTTTTTTCAGCCGATAAACATTTCAAACTATTGAATAATTTTTTTGCATTCAATATTTACACATGAATTATCTACTCTTGGAAGTAAATAATCCATTTGTGAAAACTTGGCATCCGCAGCAAACGAAGTCGGATCCGTTCAATCTGTGTCATCCGGGTTCTATTAAAATCCTAATCACCTTAATCTGAAAACTCACCGACAATGACTAAGACCAGGACTATGACAATGCTTTACAACGAATAACTATCGAATCACGATCAAGTTTCTAATCCGCGTTCTATTAAAGCCCTCAAACTTTCTTGGTTGCAAATATTTTGTAAATTTCAACAAAGAGGTAAACTAAAAACGAAACTGCAATAACAAGACTCCATTCGTGACCGCTCAAATTTGTTGTGTGAAACGGCTCGTGGAAAATCGGGAAACTGATTACGAGATATGTAAGCGCGATAGATATGACTGTACTATAAACCAGCGACTTGTTGCCGAACAGAGCCATTTTGTAAGTCGGTTGACTGAAAGTGCGGCAGTTGAGTCCGTTGAACAATCTGGCGAAAATTAAAGTGGCAAAGAAAATAGTAACAGCCTTTTCAACCGATTGCTCTTCACTGAGGTAATTATAATTGTCTAACGCCCATATAAATATTCCAGTTGTAACCGCTCCGATAAGAATTCCAATCCCGGAAATATAACCCAGCGCTTGTTTATTTAGAATTCCCTCTTCAACTTTACGCGGCTTTTTATTCATAACTCCCGCTTCACCAGGTTCAACTCCAAGAGCGATTGCTATTAAACCATCCATCAAGAAATTAATAAATAAAATCTGTACTGCCCATAAAGGAAGCGGAAGACCGCCAATTAATGCAATTGCCATTCCTATCACTGTGCCAAGATTACCGCTTAAAAGATAAACGAGATACTTTCGGATATTTTCGAAAATGCTTCTTCCCTCTTCAACTGCCGAAACAATCGAAGCAAAGTTGTCGTCAGTTAAAACCATATCTGCGGCTTCACGGCTTACGTCCGTCCCCTTAATTCCCATTGCAATGCCAATATCCGCCCTTTTAAGTGCGGGTGCGTCATTAACGCCATCGCCCGTCATTGCAACGATGTAGCCTTTCTTCATTAATGCGGAAACGATTTTCAATTTATGACTTGGGGAAATTCTGGCATAAACTTCAGTATGTAAAACTGCGTCGTCAATTTCTTCATCGGAAAGATTTTCCAATTCCATTCCGGAAAGTGAATTGCCTTCCTTTAATATTCCCAATTCCTTAGCAACTGCAACTGCTGTAACTTCGTGATCGCCTGTGATCATAATTGGTTTTATTCCGGCGTGTTCGCAAGTTAAAATCGCTTGTTTAACTTCGGGACGAGGCGGATCAATCATTCCAACCAAGCCAAGAAATACCATATCCTTTTCATCGGCGGTTGAAAACTTTGCGGCGTCATCAATTTGTTTATACGAAAATGCAATAACGCGCAGCGCATCTCTTCCCATTACATTTGAAGAATGAAAAATCTTCTCGCGGGTTTCTTCGGTAAGTTCAACTGCGCTTCCATTCAAATCAATATGTGAACTAGTATTTGTAATTATTTCCGGCGCGCCTTTGCTGAAAGCATAAATTTTACCGTCAATCTCGTGAACGGTTGACATTCTTTTTGCTTCCGAAGAGAATGGTATTTCGTTCAACCGAGTAAAATCTTTTCTTAGCTGCTCGGAATCGATGCCTGCTTTTTCTGCAGCTACAACAACAGCGCCTTCAGTAGGATCGCCGATAATACCCCATGAGCCTTCGGTTTCATTTAGATGAGTGTCGTTACAAAGCGTACCAAGTTCGAGCAGTCTTTTTAAGTAATCATTTTCAAGAGGTTTTATAATTTCATCCTGGTAAGAAAAAGCGCCGCGGGGAATGTAACCCGCTCCGTCTACTTCGAAAAACTTTCCATCCGTATAAATTTTTCTGATGGTCATTTCATCCTGTGTCAGCGTTCCGGTTTTATCAGAGCAAATAATACTTGTAGCGCCAAGAGTTTCAACGGCAGGAAGTTTGCGAATGAGGGCGCGCTTTTTTACCATTCTTCGTACGCCGAGTGCAATGCTTATAGTTACAACTGCCGGAAGAGCTTCAGGAATTACCGCAACTGCAACTGCAACGCCCCATACGAACATTTCAACGACTTCGTAACCGCGCAAAATCCCCAGCGCACTCATTGCCGCAGCAAGAATAATCGAAAATATTCCGATTTTTTTGCCTAACTGATCAAGGTTAATCTGAAGAGGAGTTTTTCTTGATTCTGTTGATTGAAGCAGTTTAGCTATATGACCGAACTCTGTTTCTAATCCAGTTCCAATAACTATCGCCGTTGCGCGTCCGTAAGAAACCGAAGTTCCCATAAACAACATATTTGTTCTGTCGCCAATGCCAACATTTTCGGAATCAATTTTATTGTTGTGTTTTTCCACAGGAAGTGATTCACCCGTTAAAGGGGCTTCGTCAATTCTAAGATTGCTTGATTCAATTATCCTCGCATCGGCAGGAATTTTATCCCCGGAGATTAACATAATAATATCTCCAGGAACAATTTCGCTTGCGGAAATTACTTTTTTAATTCCGTCTCTTAAAACCGTTGCTTGAGGAGCTGCCATTTTGCGTAATGATTCAATCGCTTTACCGGCGCGGAATTCTTGAATAAAGCCAAGAATACCGGCAAGAATCACTATCACAATTATGGCGGTTGCTTCTACTGTTTCCCCAATGGCAGCGGAGATTATTGCCGCCACAATTAAAATTAAAATCAGCAGCCCCTTAAACTGTTCAAAAAGAAGAAGCCAAGGAGATGATTTATCTTCGAGAGCAATTTCATTTTTACCGTGAGTATTTAGAAGAGCATCGGCTTTATCTGTTGTGAATCCTTCATTCGAACTGTTTAGTTTTTTATAAATGGCGGGAATATCAAAGTTATACCATTTTTGTCCGTACAAAGATTGAGCGGGCTTGACTGCTGTATCGTGCATAAGTTTTCTGTTTTTCTTAGAAAATGAATGAATAGAAATCGGTGAACATATTAGAATAAATTATCATTTTATTCAAGTATGAATAGGAATAAATGTTCGTGCCCGAAAAATATGTGCTGCATGTCAAAATTGAATTTTGAGCGAGAATCACTTGAATACCCCTTGCAAGGTTTTCGTTTAATTCAAAAATTAATCTTCCGGATTGTAAGTAAGCTCAATTTTGATATGAAAATCCGCGCCGCTGAACATAGTATATTTAACGTCACTAATTTGGCATTTATAATCTTCGCCAACTAGTTCGCTCACGGTTTTAGAAATTCCATTTTCAAGATCGGCAATACTCAAACTTTTGAGTTTATTCTTTAAAAGTTTGTCAACATCAATAGCTTTTTCTTTTTCTGAAGACATTTTATTATTTTCTCCCGCTTGTAAATCGCCGGTTTTAAGACGATATAACAAGTATATTGTTCAAAATTTATTAAATATTTTCTGCAATATATCTAATGTAAATAACTAATGAAATAAATTAGTTCCGAATCACATGAAGTAATTCTTTTGTTTTTTCTTCTATTAATTTTTTATCGCCTCTGCTTTCCACGTTCAATCTTAGCAAAGGCTCGGTATTACTCATTCTAACGTTGAACCGCCAATCATCAAATTCTACGCTTAAGCCATCTAAAAGATCCTGCCTGCCGTATTTATAAAGCGCTCGCAGTTCTTCGATTTTACGCGCGGGTTTATCGATTGTTGAATTTATTTCACCCGAGCACGGATAATTTTCTATCATTTCATTCACTAGCTGTGATAGAGTTTTTTTTTCTTCGGACATTAATTGAAGAATAAGCAGAAACGGTATCATGCCGCTGTCTGAATAGGCGTTGTCTCTAAAATAATGATGCGCGGACATTTCTCCGCCGTAAATAGCGTTTGTTTCTCTCATCTTTTCTTTAATGAATGCGTGACCGCTAACCGACACGACTGTGTTTCCGCCGGCTTTTTTAACTTCATCAATCGTATTCCAAATCAGTCTTGGATCGTGTACAATATTTTCACCAGGATTAGTTTTAAGAATAGATTTTGCTAATAACCCGACAATGTAATAACCTTCAATAAATTCGCCGTTTTCGTCAAAGAAAAAGCATCGGTCATAATCGCCATCCCACGCAACGCCTAAATCAGCTTTGTGCTCTTTAATCGCGTCAATAGTGGGCTGCCTATTTTCGGGAAGCAGCGGATTCGGAACTCCGTTGGGAAAGGACGAATCCGGTTCGTGAAAAACTTTTATCATTTTTATTGGAAGTTTATCTTCTATTGCATCAAGCGCGGGACCAATGCAGCCATTGCCAGCGTTTACTACAACTTTGATTGGGTTAATTTTTTCGGGGTCGAAAAATTTTCCAAGACTTTCAATAAAATCCTTCATAATATCCTTGCTTTCAACTATCCCTTTTACAGCAGCCTTTTCGCCCAACTTGTTTTTTAAAATCATTTTTTCAATTTCATTTAATCCGGATTTATAACCCATTGGAACAGAATCTCTTTTAACGAATTTTAGTCCATTGTATTCAGGAGGATTGTGACTTGCTGTGATCATTACTCCTCCATCGGCATCAAGAAACGGCGTTCCGAAATAAATCATTTCAGTTCCGCATAAACCCAAATCAATTACATCGCATCCTGCATCGTTTAATCCATTTGATAAAGCAGTGGATAATTCCTCGCTAGATTCTCTTACATCATGACCAATTACAATTTTTTTTGCTTTCAAATAAACCGCTAAAGTTCTGCCGACTTTATATGCTATGTCTGCGTTCAATTCAGAGGGAACTTTCCCTCTTATGTCGTATGCCTTGAATCCTGGAATGCCAGCCATCTTTGCTCCAAAATAGTTAAACAGATTTCTTTTTTGCTGATCCAAGATATTATTTGAAAGATTAAATAACAATTGCGCTGCTATTTAAAAATTCCTCTGAGAGGAAATATTAGGAACAATCGCAAATTGCAATCGTCTTTTGCATTGTGATTTTTACTACTTATCTAATGATGTATCAAATTCGGTTTTCATAATAATTATGCTCATGACGCATGAATAACTTTTGTGGGAATTCCATTCATCAATTACGCCTATCTTTTACCGTCATTTTTAATAACTTTGGACAGTTATGATTTTTATTTAATTACAATTCAGAGGCATCAATGAAACAAAAATTCAATCTCGTTAGAGTATCCCTGTTTATTCTCGCTTCGGTGATTATTTATATCGGATGTTCAACCACGCAAATATCTAAAGTTGAATCCACACCTTTCGATACGGTTCAAGCGAAAAAATTCGATACCGGCAAAATGTGGACTTTTGAGCACGCCCCGCTTGAATATTTTGAACAGACTTACTCTTTCAAACCTGATAAAGTTTGGCTGGATAAAGTGAGAATGTCCGCACTAAAATTCGCGACATGGTGCACTTCGTCTTTTGTTTCTGAAGATGGATTAATTATGACTAACCATCACTGCGTGGATTTTATTACCGACAGAATAGAAGAAGAAGGTGAGAATATTCATAAAGAGGGATTCTTTGCGCCAACTTTGGCAGATGAAAGAAAAGTTCCTAATTTATTCGTTGATCAATTAGTGTTCATTGAAGATGTAACTGATGAAATAATTTCCGCAATGAATCAAGCGAAAAGCGATGATGAAAAACTACAAGCAAAGACGAGCGCTATAAACGATATTCAAGACAGATACAATGAAGAGACCGGATTGATCTGCAAAGTTACTTCCCTTTACAACGGCGGCAAATTTTCTTTATACGGATATAAAAGATACGACGACGTTAGAGCAGTTTATATTAACGAAAGCGAGATGGGATTATGGGGCGGAGATCCGGATAACTTTACATATCCTAGATACAGCGCCGACTTTGCGTTCTGCAGAGTTTATGTAAATGACGCACCGTTGAAAACAGATAATTATTATAAATGGAGTTCAGCAGGTGCTGTGGAAAGCGAGCCGTTATTCGTTATTGGAAATCCGGGCTCTACTTTTCGTTTAAAAACTATGGCGCAGCTTGAATACTACCGCGATTATACTTACAGAAATAATTCATTTCTGTTCAGAGGTTCGGTTAATTATTTGAATGAACTGATAAAGGAATCTCCGGAAAAAGAAGATGAGTACAACAACACTTTATTCTTTGTGGGAAACACAGCAAAAGTATTCGACGGAATGTATGATTTTTTAATTGACGAATATTCCATGGCGCGTAAAAAGGATTTTGAAAGGAAATTTAAAGCATCAGTAAAAGCTGATGAAAAGCTCAATCAAAAATTCGGGCATCTATGGCAGGGAATTGAGAATACACGAAAAGAATTGCGATCTTTTGCGGCAGAACTTTCAGCGTACAACATAAATCAGAATAATGCACCGGGATATTTCAGCATTGCAAATAACATGATTGAACTCGCAGAACAGCTTGAGCTTCCTGACGATGCCCGCGATCCGAAATACAGCAAAGACAATATTGAACAGACAATAGAAGCAATTTTTCCCGAAAATTTTGACAAACCAAAAGAAGACAAAAAATTAAATTTGTGGATTGAGTACGTTAAATTGAATTTAGGTGCTGATAACAGCTTAACTCTTTTGCTTTCCGGCGGGAAAAAAGGCGTTGATGCTGTTAATGATTTAAGAAGCAGATCACTTCTTATGAATAAAAAAGATGTTGTGGCTCTCGCAAAAAAAGGTTCGGAATCGATTTTGAATTCCAAAGACCCTTTCATTCAATTTGCATTAAAAACAAGAGACGATTATTCAAAATATTCTAAAATGTCAAAGGAGATTGTCGCAACCGAGCAGTCGCTTGAAAATCAATTGGGGCAGGCATTGTTCGGTGTCTACGGAACAACCATTCCGCCCGATGCTACTTTTACACTCAGAATAAGTGACGGGAAAATGGAAAGTTATGAATACAATGGAACTGTTGCGCCGACTTTTACTACTTTCTACGGAATGTATGATAGATACTACTCCAATGATAAAAAATTCCCGTGGTCATTACCAGAAAGATGGCTTAATCCGGAAGACAATTTAAATTTATCGACACCGTATAATTTTATAACAACGCACGATATTACCGGCGGTAGTTCCGGAAGCGCAGTTATAAATTCAAAAGCAGAAGTCGTGGGTTTAGCTTTCGACGGCAACATCCAAAGCATTCCTGGTAATTTTCTTTATAGAACCGAAGAGAACAGAATGGTTTCCGTTTCATCGCAAGCTATGCTCGAAATTATGGATAAAATTACAAGCGCAAAACGCATAAGCGATGAATTGAGACTCGGTAAAATTCCGGAATTGAAAACAGAAGCTGAACCGGCAGAAGTTGAAGTACAATAATTGAATTAGAAAAAGCACATAACTCAAAACAATTTTTTATGGAAAGAAAATGAAAAAATATAGTGCATTAAGATCGACTTTGATTTTGCTGGTAATAGCATCAAGTATGCTCTTTGCTCAGAGATCAAATCTGCAGTTAGATACTGTAAAAGCTCGGCGTTTCGATACCGGGAGAATGTGGACATTTGATTATCCTCCGGTGGATTATTTTGTTCAGACATACGATTTTCAACCATCCGATGAATGGCTTGAACATGTGCGCCTATCCGCGCTGCGAGTTCCGGGATGCACCGCTTCTTTCGTTTCTCCGAATGGATTAATTATGACTAATCACCATTGCGCCGAATCCATAAAGTTACGGGTTCAGCAGGAAGGTGAAGATTTGGACGGTAAAAGTTTTTACGCCGCAACTTTTGAAGAAGAGCGAAAAGTTCCTCGTTATTACGCTGATCAATTAGTATTTATCACTGATGTAACAAACGAAATTATTTCCGCTTTCGAATCCGGTAAAACTGAAGATGAAAAAATTAAACTGAAAGACGAAAAAATAACCGAGCTGCAAAATCAGTATAACGAAGAGACCGGATTAAGATGCAGCATAATTTCTCTTTACAACGGCGGAAGATACTCGCTCTATGGCTATAAACGCTACGAAGACGTTAGACTTGTTTTTATTCCCGAACCGAGCGTTGGTGAATTCGGCGGCGACCCCGATAACTTTACTTATCCGCGTTACGATTTAGACTGCGCCTTCCTACGCGTTTATGACGACGGAAAACCTTTGAACACCGAACATTACTTCAAATGGAGCAGCGGACAAATGCCGGTTGATGACGTCATTTTCACTGTCGGTAATCCAGGATCTACCGATAGACTTAAAACCGTTGCCCAGCTTGAATATCTTCGAGATTACAGGTATGCGGGAGCTTCATATCTGTTAAATACATACTTCGATGAAATGGGAAATCTTCAAAATAAATTTCCGGATAGATTCGAGGATTTCGAGAAAATCCGCAAGCAGATTGGCAACAGCCAAAAGAGTTACAGCAATACTTACAAGGCGTTGCTAGATCCTTATTTGTTTGCGAGAAAAATTGATTTTGAAAAGAAATTTAAGACTGCAGTTCTCGAAAGTAAAACCCTTTCCGAAAAATACGGACATCTTTGGGATGCAATATCAATCAGCCGCAAAGAACGCGCAAGCTATTCACCCAAAATTGCAGCTTACGGAATGACAAGGTTTATCCGCCCCGTTTATTATAATCATGCTGAGGACCTGCTCAAAATTGCAGAAGAAAAAGCAAAGCCGGAAAATGAGAGGCTGCCCGCTTATCAAGATTCAAAAATAGATTCAACAATCAACTCAATTTTTGTTGATGAAATTGACGAACTATTAGAAAAAGCTAGGTTGAAAATTCAGATTGATTATGTAATTAAAAATCTTGGGAAGAATGATAAACTTGTTCAAAAGCTATTCAAAAATTATGACGGCTATGAAGCTGTTGAATATGTCTTATCGAATTCAAAATTAAGTTCAAAACAACAGGCTGTTGAGTTCGCAAAATTATCTTCTGAAGAAATTCTTAATAGCGGCGATCCGTTCATAACATTCATACGTGAGACACAGGATGAAGTAGTTAAATTGCGCAAGCTAGCCGCAGAAGTTGATGACACAGAAGAAGTTTACAGTAATATGCTTGGGCAGGCGTTGTTCGAAGTTTACGGAACAAATATTCCGCCCGATGCAAACTTTACTTTGCGTATAAGCGACGGCGTTA
>JAHJTX010000245.1 GCA_018829545.1 Bacteroidota bacterium
ACGTGCTTTCTTACAAAATTGTAAGCCGCCGTTGTTCCGATCCCGCATTTGAGCGGTTTTAAAAATTCCACTCCCTGAGCGGCTGTAAGAACTTCTATGGCAATAACTTTCTGAACATTTTTTAATATAGAAAAACATTTCTTTGCCGCAATTGAACCCATAGAATTATGATCTTCCTGGTTTGCTGATGTTGGAATAGAATCAACACTTGCGGGATGGGCAAGAACTTTGTTTTCGGAAACTAAACTTGCCGCAGTGTATTGAGCAATCATCAATCCGGAATTTAAGCCGCCATGCCTGGTTAAAAATCTTGGAAGCTGGCTGAGCGATCCATTCAATAATCTTTCGATTCTACGCTCCGAAACATTTGCCAATTCAGCAAGAGCAATTCCCATAAAATCCATTGCCAAAGCCATCGGCTGCCCGTGGAAATTACCGCCCTCAAGATGATCGCCATCCTCAGGAAATATAAGAGGATTATCGTTAACGGAATTCAGTTCAATTTCAACTTTTGAAAAAACGTAATCAATAGCATCTCTGGAGGCTCCATGAATTTGCGGAACACATCTGATAGAGTACGAGTCTTGTACCCGCAAGTCGTTTTCCAGATGAGAAGTTCTTATCTCGCTATTCTTAATTAAAGCGAGCATATTTATTGCAGTTGCAATTTGCCCTGGATACGGTCTTAGATTGTGCAGTCTTAAATCGTAAGCTTTGTCGGTTGCTCGCAACGCTTCATGAGAAACTGCCGCGGAGATATCGGCACATTTAGCAAGCTCCATTGCCTTCAAACTGATGTAGGCAGAATATGCCGTCATCATTTGGGTTCCGTTGATTAACGCTAAACCTTCCTTCGCTCCAAGTTTAACGGGAGCCAATCCAAACTTATTAAACGCAGTAGTTGAAGAAATTACTTTTACTTTTTCGGGATTATCCGTTAAAACATTTTTATAAAGCTTTACTTTGCTTTTCCCAATCATTGCCAGAACTAAATGGGAAAGAGGCGCTAAGTCGCCGCTTGAACCTACAGAGCCCTGAGAAGGAATTTGCGGAATGATGTTATTATTGATCATTTCAATCAGCAGGTCAAGAGTTGACAATTTAATTCCGGAATAACCACGCGCAAGAGCGTTCACACGCAAAAGCATCATTATCCTTACTATAAACGGGGGAAGAAAATCACCAACGCCAACGGCATGACTAACGATGAGATTTTCCTGCAGTTTTTCCAAATCCGTATGAGAGATTTTTACGTTTGAAAATTCACCGAAACCTGTGGTAACGCCGTAAACCACTTTATCTTTTGCAACCCATTCTTCAATCAGCTTACGCGCTTTTTGAACCTTCTTTACAGAAGTAGCGGACAGATGCACTTTGCAATTCGATTTTAGGAAATAATCAATTTTTTCGAGCGTTAAAGATTCGCCGTCAATTATTAGATTTCCGCTCATTTACTAGTCTCATTATTTTGTCGTGATTCAACTTACTGGTTTTAAAATTAAGATTAATAAAATCATCTTCATACTCAAGCGAAATTACTTCTGCTAGTGAATAGATTTGCGAGACAAGTTTGTTTTTGTTAATCGGGAGCCGGAGAGTTTTTTCTACAAAAGATTCCTCGTAATAACCGATCAGCATTTCGTTGAGCTTTTGAATATTCATACCCTTTGCGGCGGAGATTACAATACTGTTTTCAAATTTATTTTGAACGTAATTAATTTTTTCTTTTTCCGGCAGAACGTCCACTTTATTGAAGATCATAATTTTATCTTTATCCTTGCAGCCGAGTTCATTCAGAGTATCATCAACAACTGCAATATGATCTTCGAAGAAAGGATTTGATAAATCAATCACGTGAAGAATTAAATCCGCATCGCTAACCACATTCAAAGTGCTCTTAAATGAGGCAACTAAATGATGAGGTAGTTTTCTTATAAATCCAACAGTATCGCTGATGAGCATTTTTTTATTTTTATCAAGCTCAAGCGAGCGAGTTGTGGAATCAAGTGTTGCGAATAATTTGTTCTCAGCAAGCACATCGCTTTGTGTAAGCAAATTAATTAAAGTGGATTTACCCGCATTTGTGTAGCCGACAATTGTTGCATTAATAAAATCCTTGCGTTTTGTGCTTTTCGTTTTATCGTGCTTTTCAATCTGCTTCAGCTTTTCTTTCAGTTTGCTTATGCGCGTTCGTATAATTCTTCTATCGGTTTCAATTTGAGTTTCGCCGGGACCTTTGGTGCCTATTCCGCCGTATTGTTTTGAAAGATGTGTCCAAGCTCTGGTTAATCTTGGAAGCATATATTGAAGCTGAGCCAATTCAACTTGAGTTTTAGCTTGATTTGTCTTTGCGTGAGAGACGAAGATATCAAGTATCAATCCGCTTCGGTCTAATATTTTTCTATCAATTAGTTTTTCGAGATTTCTTAATTGAGTTGGATTAAGATCGTCGTCAAAAATTACAAGCGTTATATCATTCAATTTAACTAGTTCAGCAACTTCCTCTGCTTTACCCTTCCCGATAAAAAATGCCGGATCAATTCTGCTGCGATCCTGAGTAATTTTCAAAACAGTTTCGGCTCCGGCGGTTTCGGTAAGCATTTCTAATTCCTGCAAATGCTCCTCAACTAATCGGCCGGAAATTTGCGAAGTTTTTACACCGATTAGAATTGCTAATTCCTTTTTATTACTAACAATATCCTGCATTTTATTCTCCGTTAATCCTGACCATCATTCATAATATCCCTTTTTGCAACTCTTGCAATTAACATTTCCGCAGCCGCCAATAGCAGGGCGGCTAATAAAAAGAACTTCCACAACTCAATTCCAAGGCGCAGTTCGGCTACAGTGGAATTCAAATTTTCATTTTTTCTTTTGAATACAAATTTCCCATCAAAGTTCAGAGTTCTTAAATATTCGAGCAAATCAATTTCAGAATAGTAACTTAGAGAACTTTCTTTCGGAGGAACATTTACCGAGGCAGCGTCAATAAGGCTATTCCCTGAATAGAATTTATAGATTCCCGCTGCTTGAGTTTCATTGAATCTGAAAGTTAAACTTTTACTGTCTCCACGATTTATAAAAAATTCTTCCTTGTTTGGATTTACAATTTTCAATTGATTGCCGACGCTCCCTTTTGAGCCAATACTTATAGCTTCACCGGCTAGTATGCTTTTTGATGAACCGGAATTTGAAGCGAGATAATAAATTATCCTATTAAGCAAAGGAGCAAAAATTCCTTTCAAAGGGAAGTCGCTTGAACTTAAAACCGGCGCTGAAGAAAATAAAATTACTCTGGAATTTTCTCTTCTATAATCTCCCATAAATTGTGAATCATCCGCAAGGGTTATAATACTGTTTTGAGATTTGTTGAGATGAAAATATTTTTTTATTCGAGGTGAATCGAATTGCGCATCTTTATTTGATTCGAATATTCCGGAGAACAGCGGATGATCTAACATGACTTTATCGACTAAGTAATAACTAACGCTTCCTGCGGAATTAAGTTTTGAACTATTCGGCAGATTTAATTCTGAAAGCAATTCATTAAATCCTGCCAACGAAGATTGCGAACCGGGGAAGACAATCAAATTGTTGTTGCCCGGAAGAAGTTCCTTAATTCGGTTTTTGTTTTTCAGAGTTTCACCGCCGAGCAGTACGATTACGTTATATTCTGAAAAGTTCACCGAATGGAAATCGGCAAATGATTTGCGATCGATACTTAAAGTGTTGTCACTGCCTGCTAATGCCAGATTGACAAATTCTGCGTCGCTATTAATATCGCTCAATAAAAGAATATTTATTTTTTCCGGTATATGAATCGAAAGGTATCTGTAATTATCCGCCAATATATCGTCCTCTTCCAATTCCAAAAAGAGTTCATTAATTCCCGTAGAGGTGAGCACTGCTTCCAAACTTATTTCTTTGGATTCGCCGGGTTTTAGAGAAAGACTCTTTTGGGAATGCCGCACATTATTTAAAAACAATGAAACAGAAATATCATTTATTGCTCTGGCTGAGGAGTTATTTATAATTGACGAAAAAGATAGATTTTTATTTAACTCGAATATCTGATTGTTGCTTTTAAAATTAGTTATGCCAAGATTAATCGCATCTTTAGAAGCCATATCAATTGCGAAAAATTTTATTTCCCCGAAATTGTCGGCATCAATTTCTTTGATCTCGCTAAACTGAGTCGATTGAAAATCGGAAAACACATATAGTTCTTTATTGATGTTGGAAGTTCCCTCAAGAAATTCTAGCGCAAAATGAATCTGCTCTCCGAGGTTTATTGAAATATCCGAAATTAGTATTGCTTCAATTCTATCCCTGGCAAAAGAAATGCTTTTAATAATTTGTTGAGAACTGCTATTAAACTTAGAGGATGGAATTATTATAATCTCATCTCCATCTTCAAAATTATTTATTAGTTCCGAAGCTTCCTTTTTTGCCTGGTTGAGGTATGAACCCTCTTCGGTTACGATTGACATGCTGGGGGAATCATCAATAATAATCACCGCGCTTGTTTTGGCTTTTGAAGAATATCCCGAGAGGGCGGTCGATTTGATTGTCGGACGCGCAAAAGCAGCAACAAGAAAACAAATTATCAGCGTTCTAATAATTAATAAAATCCACTGCTTTAATTTGATCTTCTTAATTTTACTTTTGTTCAACTGCTTAAGGAATTGCAGCGTACTGAATTCCACCCTTTCCATCTTTCGTAGATTTAGTAGGTGCAATATTAAAGGAATTGAAGCAGCCGCAAGAGCGAATAAAGCCGCGGGATTAAGAAAAATCATAAATCCTTTCTTTTTTACGAACGTGTATACTATTTATGAGTCCACTCCAAAAAGCAAATAAGCCGTTTTAACGGTTTTAGATTCTCACTTAATATTGTAACAATAACCTTTTTGTAGTGATCTCGTTAATAAATCTTTTTTATTGTTGCGCCCTTGAAATAGTGGAGCAGAATTTCATCGAACACGTAACCCATTTCTCCCATTACTGCAGCGCCAATTTGGCATAGCCCCACGCCGTGTCCCCAACCGGCTCCGTGAATAATAAACTTTTGGGGAATGCCGTCAACAATGTCCATCTTTTCGAAATAAACCGCCGAACTGTACAAGTGAGTTTTAGATAAAGCTCTTCTTATTTCAAGCTCTTTGCCAATGGTAAATGTTTTTTTTGATCCGACAATTTTCAGCTTAACTAATCTTGCGGACTCTCCCCTTTGCACCGGTATTAAATCAAGAATATCCCCCATAACAATCTGAAGTTTTTTTGTAATTAAGGATGAAATTTCTTTCTGTGAATACTCAACTTTCCAACGGTAAAAGTCTTTTGTTTTCTGATCGTAATCCAAAAGTACTTGGCGTATAATTTTTTTATCACTTGAATTACAGTAAGACGGCGGACTTCCCAGTATCCACTTAACGGCGGCTTTCTCGTTCGTTAATTCCAGCGAGTAATCATCGGTTTCGTATTTGTAATCCACAATTTTTTTAAGATAAGGATGCTCAATCGGCTCCCAAACATTTTCAAAATTTTCGGTAACTCCGCCGCACGATTTAGAAAAGCGCGCATCGCAGATTTTATTGTTGTAGAATAAGATCAAACCATGAGTTTCTGCAACTGCTGTCTGAGCATTATGCGCATACAATTTTGTTATCCCTTGATATCTCTGGCAG
>JAHJTX010000246.1 GCA_018829545.1 Bacteroidota bacterium
AAGTTTGTATTGGATTATCAACCGATGAGCAGCATTTCTGTTTCGTGTAATGCCGAGCAGAATGGAAAAAAAGAAGAAAATTACTTCGATTTGAACGGCAGACGTGGAATTGAATTTTTCACTCCGCAAACAATTGATCGTCTTGCAAATGAAGCCGTTCGTAAAACAGTAATGCTATTTGATGCTGTAAAACCGGAAGCTGGAGAGATGCCAGTTGTTCTTGCAGCGGGAAGCAGCGGAATACTTCTACATGAAGCGATTGGTCATGGCATGGAGGCTGATTTTAATAGAAAAAATGTTTCAATATTTTCAGATAAAATTGGTAAGCCGGTTGCAGAAAAATTTGTTACAATAGTCGATGATGGCACTAATGCTAATGTAAGAGGCTCAATTAATGTTGACGACGAAGGGAATGATTCCCAAAGAACTTATCTCGTAGAAAGCGGAATCTTAACAAGCTATCTTCACGATAGAATAAGCGCCGACTATTATAAAGTAAAACCAACAGGCAGCGGAAGACGGCAATCATTTCGTCATCATGTTTTACCCAGAATGAGGAATACATATATGCTTCCTGGTCCTCATAAGCGAGATGAAATAATATCTACCGTAAAAAATGGAATTCTTGCAGAAACTTTTACCAACGGACAAGTATTCATTGGAGCCGGAGATTTTACATTTTATGTTAAATCCGGCTTTTTAATTGAAGATGGAAAAATTTCACAGCCGATTAAAGACATTAATATTATTGGAAACGGACCAGAGGTTTTAAGAAATATAACTATGGTTGCCGATGATTTTCAAATGGCTGAAGGAGGCTGGACTTGCGGAAAAGACGGACAGGGCGTTCCAGTTTCGATGGGACTGCCAACTGTTAAAGTTGCCAGCATTACTGTTGGAGGAACGAATAGTTAAGCAGGTTTTATTTCAATTATCAACTGGTGTAGAGCCTAATTACATGTAATTAAAAATTGAAATGAGGAATTAATATGAATAATAAAGAAAGATTAGCTTTAGCCGAATGGGCAATGAAAACCGCCCAAAAGAAAGGAGCGGACGAAGCTAAAGTATCAATATCCAACGGAAGAGAAATCGAGATTCAATTTAGAGATAGGAAGCTTGAAAACCTTAAGGAATCTACTTCGAATTCACTATCGCTGACAATTTATGCAAACAAAAGATATTCGGGACATTCAACGAGTGATCTTAGAAAAGATTCCTTAGAAAAGTTTATTGAAGAAGGAGTATTGGCTACAAAATATTTAAGTGAAGATGAATTCCGCACTCTGCCTGATCCTAAATTGTACCCCACTAAAAAGGATTTGAATTTAGATATTTGCGACGAAAAATATAATGTTATTACATCTGACGAGAGGAAAAGACTTGCTAAAGATATTGAGGAAGTTGCACTCGCACAAAGTAATAAAATAATTTCGGCTGAATGCGGTTATGGTGATGGATATTTCGAGACTGTTCAGGTTCATAGCAATGGATTTATGGGCGAAAGGGTTTCGACGTATTTTTCGGCGGGCGCATCTGTAACTGTTAAAGATGATAACGGAGGACGACCCGAAGATTGGTATTGGGGATCCGGAAGATATTTTGATGAAATACCTAAACCGGAAGTCTTAGGGAAAGAAGCCGTGACGCGAGCTTTGCGTAAAATAGGGCAAAGTAAAATTGATTCGGGAAATTACGATGTCGTAGTTGAAAACCGCTCCGGTGGCAGATTGCTGGGTATGCTTTCAAGTCCAATGCGTGCGAGATCACTTCAACAGAAAAGTTCGTTTTTAGAAGGAATGCTTGGAAAAAAAATAGCTTCCGAAAAATTAACTTTGATTGACGATCCTTTCATTAAAAGAGGAATGGGCTCAAGGTTATTTGACGATGAAGGCGTTGCAACAAGGAAGAAAACAGTGATTGACAAAGGCATTCTTAAAGAATATTACGTTGATACATATTACGGCAAGAAACTAGAAATGGAACCTAATTGCGGTTCTCCTACCAACATTCTTTTTGAGCTTGGGGATAAATCCGCAGAGGAGATTATTAAATCGGTTAAGAAAGGGATTTTTGTAACCGGATTTATTGGCGGAAATTCGAATTCAACAACCGGCGATTTTTCGTTCGGTTTAGTGGGATTATTAATCGAAAATGGTGAACTTGTAAAACCCGTTAACGAGTTAAATATTAGCGGAAATGGTAAAGAATTCTGGAATACGCTTGTGCAGGTGGGCAACGATCCGTATCCTTATTCATCGTGGAAAATACCGGCGTTTCATTTTGAACAAGCAAATATCAGCGGAAAATAGATTTGTTGACTACTTTCTTGAAAGGGGTCTTTCTTCGGAATTAGACCCCTTTCCAATTTAAACAAAATAATTAGTGAATAAAATAATTGACTCCTAAAAGAATTCTCAATGTTTTTGTAACTGAATCGCCAATAGAGTAAACTGTAGATGGGTTATAGCTTGTAAGTTTATAATCGATTCTGCCTTCAACTGCAAAATAGTTTGTCATGAATAAATTAGCTCCTACATTGAGAGCATATTCATTGAATATTAAATAGCTGTCTTGTTTCAAATAACTATAACTGAGACCAATAAACGGCTTAAGCGTTTCATTTGCGTCAAAATAATATCTTATTGATGGTCCAATCCCAAAACGGGCAGTGGAGTTTTTATTATGTGTATAGTTAACGTAATCTAAAGATAAACCGGTGTAAATATTATCGAAGAAAAAATAGCCCGCACTCGGAGAAAAAAGAAATAGACTACTTTCATTTCCTTTTTCTTCATCTGAGCTGCTGTATGAGATAGACCCTGAGACTGAATACACACCTTTGCTTACGGGAGATTGTGCCAAAGAAGTTGAAAATAGAATAAACGATAAAACAAAGAGAATTGACTTTTTCATTTTAATACCCACAAATTGATTGATAGTGATTTAGTTGCTTTCTTGAGTCAACAAGCACTCGTTTAACATCAGGAAACAATTTATTAAAAAATCCTCAAGCCAATAATTCCGCCACCGCGCTTCTAACAGTAATAAGATCGACTTGAGGAATAAAATTTAGAAATTTACGCTCAGCCCGAATAGAACATAAGGGGATTCAATCTTCCAGACCGAGGATGAAGACGAATGCTCTTCTCGACCCGGAGAATAAGTTTGGGTGGATGTTAGACCGGCAAGGGTTTTTATTTCTTCACTTCGTTTATACCAAGAATAGGTCCCAGCCAAACTATATTCTGCATGCAGAGACATGTGCTCAGAAAAGAAATATTCCAAACCGCATGAGCCGAGTATGCCGATAGAAAAAGTTTTTTGTGTATAACTCCCATTATTTTTAAAAAAGCCAAAATGCTCTGTTGAGTTATTATTAATATAATCATTAGTTCTCCACGTTAAACCTACCAGTGGACCAAAAGCGAAATAAAGCGATGTAGTTTTATTTGGTGATGAATAAGTGAGATGCTGCACTGTAAATTGAATTGAACTTTTGATGTCATCGTTATTTCTTGTATACTTAGAGTACAGGGTATCAAATCGAAAATGCTTACCATCGGCTTCCTGAGAAAGAGCATCTAACGATGTGCTGATACCAAATCTAATTTTTTGGTAATCAGAGATAAAGCGGCTCAATGAGATTGCAGTTCCTTGAAAAGACGATAAAGTAAAATTTGAGGCGATACGAAAATCCATTGTCCAAAGATTTTTGTTAATCGGCGCAGTTTTTGATGAGTCGGTATCCTGCGCTAAACTAAACGAGCTAACGAAACACAGCCAAATAATTACAAACCACAATTTTGGGATTGACATTTTATTTACTCCTCCTTGATTAAGAAATTATTTAATTATACCGACAAGACGAAAAACGAATAATATATTTTATAATGCCATTGAAATACCGACCCTAAAAAAATTTGAGTCTGTAAACCAACCGTCTCCTTCAGATTTATTAATTGTGGTGGATGAATTTCCCGAAGACTGTTGGAATCGGGATGAATATTCGTTTTCGACCCAAATTTTGCCTATGTTAAAATGAGATTCTGCAAAAAAACCAACATTTGCTGAAATATTAGCTTTCAGACCGAGCAAGAGATTAAGTCCCAAACTATATGAGGTATTAAGATTTTTGTATGAATTGGAGTATCTTTCAGGGGAACCAAGCCTTAATTCATTGTAGGATGAACCAGTTTCGTAGATGTGTTTTGAATAGCCGATGCTAGGACCGCCACCCAAATAAGCTATGCCGAATTTAGATTCATAAAATTTATACAAAAAGTGTGAGGCAAGAGAAATAATTATGATTTCCGTTTTCTTGTCTTCAGAGTACGGTTGACTGTCCATTGAAATTGCAGGGGAATTTGTTCTGCTTCCCTCACTATCAATTGATAAATAATTATTATGAAGGTCCACTTGAATTCTGATAATCGAATTATGGCTTTTAATTAACTCATAAGACAGTCCATATCCGTTAACAAAATAAATGTTAAATGTTTCGTAGTTGTCGCCTTGGACGCTTGAAGAATCAGCTTGACTGTCTTGGGCAAGAATAAATTTTGCAAAAAGAAATGACAATAATAGTAACGTGAGCGAATGCTTTGAAATAGTCTTCATTTTTAATTCCTTATTTGGTTATATCTTTTATAACATTTAGTGTTAAAATCGCTTTCTATGTCCGCAAAATATTTTATTACTCAAAAGAAAATTTAATCCCTGCTATCTCAATGCGAACCGTTTCGGTACAATCTTTGAACCAAAATCTTAAAATTGAAAATTCAGAATCATTCTGATCACCAATCTTCTCGAAGTAATCAATTAATGGTATTTGTAATTTCATCCACCGGTTATCACTACTTTTCTCTATGAGATATTTATTATTCGCGCTGTCAAGCGGAACCTTATAGGTATAGTACTGATTTGTCCTATCAAGCGTCCAGTTATTATTTAGGTCTTCAGAATCAAGAATATTATTTTTTTCTGGGAAATTGATTTTTTCATATTTCAGAGTTATTGAGGGATCCGAGAAATCATCATTATTAGGGTCTGGATTATTTTGCTCATCAAAGTATGTTTCTTTGCTATTGATTAGTTCATCTAACCCTCTATCCTCATCAAAATATGTGAAAGTCTCTAACCGTTCATTAGCGTTAATATCTTCGGAATTCATCATGAGATTTGGAATCACATCTTCAGATATTCTTCCAAGGTCAATGAATAGATAATTTTGGTGAGCATTTATTAGATAGCGTACCCAGATTGATAAATATCCTCGATCAAATTTTCCAACCAATTGATCTGCGTCGTCAGAAATAATAGGAGTCATAACTCCGCCCCAAGAAGTATCAGTAACCGAGTAGTTGAGATTGGTGTTATAACAAGCTCTCTGTTCAGGGGAATATGCTAAATAGAGCGCCGGAACATGAAAGAGTTTTGTAACATTATTAATACTAATCGGAATAGAAATAGGGGATTGATAAATATTATACCAATAAACATTACTTTTAAAATTCATCAAGTTTTCAGCCGGAATATTCCAAGAGTTAATGATCTGTACAGGAATACTTGACTGATGCCATCTCATATAGGGAATATAGTCAGCGTTGAAGTAATCCTTTTTAATTTCAGTAGAGGAATCAAAAATATCGCATCCATTAAAAAGAAAAATCAACATTGAAATCAAAAAATAATTGACATGCTTGGGATTAAAGAAATACATTTTCACCTCAAATTAATTGAATAATTAGAACGTAAAAAGATTCATAGGATCACTCCCAAATTAGAAACATTACATCGTCTAGGCGCAAAAACACTCTTTATATTACTCTAACAAAAATTTATCCGTGATATGAACAGTCCATAACAATTATTTCTCATGGACCTAAAATCATTAATTTATATTTGTTGATTTTAATAAAATCGTAAAAAAAGATTAAAGCTATAAACATTTACAATACCCTTGATTACCCTGATGGAAATTTAAATTGTTAATAGCTGGTTGTCAAGGGGAAAAAACGGGAACCATTTAAGGCTGGCTATTTATTAGTCAAAGAGCGGCTGTTTGAGACGGGTGCTTCTACTTAATAATATAGATCCCATCACCAGATCCAATCCAAATGTTATTATTACTATCTACGGCAATGTCAAAAACGCTGCTTTCTATTATTATTTTCGATTCTCCGAAAATCCAATTTTGCCCATTATAAACTACAATTCCATTGAGCGATGTATTTGCCCAAAGATTACCCTTTAAATCAACGGCTATACTATTTACATATCCAAGTGACTTACCTTTTTTATCAACTGGGTTAATAATTTTCCATTTTTTACCATCAAACGAAATTATATGGGGACGATTAATATCTGCGCTGCTTGAGAGAGAATAATCCAACGCTGCATAAATATGATTTTTTGCTCCGCATGCAAGTTCACCAAAATAATATAGAGGAATTCCTATTTCTTCCTCGCTGAAGATAGAAATGTTTTCACCGCTTATTTTTGCGATACTGCAGGTATTTATTCCATCGTTTACGGCTGCCCAGATATTATTTTGACCATCAGTCATAATATCGCCCAATAAACTTCCGGGAAATGCTGAGTTTTGAGGAGTGAATAACGTCCAATTTAATCCATCGAATTTCATAATCCCGCCTTCTTTAAAAACGCAGGAAGAAAACCAGATATTATTATTATCATCAATTGTTAATGTAAAAACATTGGCTGTTATTAGCGGCGCGTTAGATTTATTGTACAAATGAAATGTATCATCCTCAAATTTTATCAATCCTTTTGAAGAACCTATCCATAAAACATCATTATTGTCAACTGCTAAATCCCAAATGAAAAGACTATCGGGAAGCGTTGAATTAGAGGCATCGTAAAGTGTAATTGAACCATCGTATTTAATTAAGCCTTGCTTAAATGTTGCTATCCACGCTATATCTTTACTATCGAAAACGATGGAAGTAACAAAATATCCTTCCAAAATGTAATCTGATATTTGAAAATCATTTAAAGGTGATGTTATGTCATCGTTGCAGGAGATAAAAAACAGTTGAGAAATTACAACCGACATTGAAATTATTTTTTTCATATTTACCTCGATGCAATTTTAGTGCATTATAACTGCGTCGTTTTTAAATCGCTATTAATTTGAAGCTACTTTTTACCTTTTAAAATTGAAAATGTATTCGAAGTATCTCTCAGCGTATCCACTTCTGTTTTTGAATATTTTTTATAATAATCAATTCTCACTCTGCATTTTCCATAGCTATTTGAATCCACAATTGACGTTGCATGAAGATTATATTTCATTGCCGGAAGAATTCTTATGACCTTACTTCCCTCGTATAACATTAGGCGATCCAATTGCTTCCAATTATTATCACTAATATTTTTTTCAATATAACCGTCTGTTCCTTTAGCAATCAACAAATTATCATGGTCTATTCCAGCTAGAAAGCCATCACCTAAATCGGAGTAGAATGTGTCTTGAGAAGTATTAAGTACCGTGGCTAATACAAAAATTTCGATCTTTGAGGAAACACTTTCAATGAAATATTCTGACTTCTCTGTTTTAATTTCCAAGTTTCCATTGAAATTGTTTTCTACCGGCAAAAGAGGATTGCTCTCTCTTGAACAATGCCACGTAAACAGAATAGATGATATTATTAAAGCAGAATAAAAAATTATTTTTTTCATATTGCATTCCTCTTTATCAATCTATATCAATTGAGATGTTTGGTGCAAAATAAAATAAGTTTGACTGATTCATGAAAACTAATTTTCAAAACTAGCCGGTTTTTTTACTTTAAAATTTTTATATAGTTTCTTGTAAAACCATCGTGTCCATTATCCGCTAAAGAGAGCGTATCCCAAGATAAGCGCCATATTACGTCAAAACGAGAATTATTTGTGTAATAGATAAAATCCAGACTGTCCTGAGAATAGATTGACCTATTTTTTTTAATATAAAATGGACTTGTCCATAAAAGAGTATCATTATACAAATAGGAAGCAGTATTATCGGATTGGAAATTGACCAAGTAATTATCCTTGTGAATATCAATCGTATGTGTAGAGCCAGTGAAACCTCCGGATACTATTTTTAATTGCCACGTTCCGAACAATTTATTCACAGGTTCATTATCAGTGGGTGTTTGACATCCATGCATAAAGATGAAGCAGAGAAGAAATACTATTTTGGCAATGTTTGGATTTATTTGATAATATTTGCCGCGAGACAAAGAAATAGACGAGCCATTAAATGGTTTAGAACCAGGAGAAGGAGAGCATATATTAAACATTTGGAATCCCTTTGATTACTCTGGTAGAAATTTAAGTTTTTAAGAGTTGGCTGTCAAGGGGAAAAATTAGAACCTTGAAGTTGGAAGGGTTGGTACACTGCTACCCAAATAAGTGAGAGAGTTTAAGAGTAAAAAAGGAGTTGTCCCGCCAGGACTCGAACCTGGAAACCATGCTCCAGAGGCATATGTGTTGCCAATTACACCACGGGACATTATTTGAGAACTTTTGTGGCACCAAAGATATTTATTCGATCATGGAAATGCAATTCTAGTAATTGCGTGAATCTTTTTAAACTATTGTCATGGTTGATTTTTCTAAAAATTCTTTAAGACTTTTTTTAATAAAGTATGTCCACCCAGCGATACAACTCTCTCTCTCTCGTGAATTCCGGAATTTCTTCGGGAAAGTTTTCCAGAATTTTGAGCGTTAGTCTTAATTGCGTTTTACTATTTTGTTCAAATAGCTCAAACACGACTAAAGAATCTCCGGGATAACCTTCATAACTCCAAGTATACTTTAGCATTTTCAGAGGGACTATTTCTGTCACCTTCCACATGTGTAGAAAATTTCTGCTATTACTCTGAACATTAAATTGAGTTTCAAATCCAACTTCGGGCTTAAAGGACGGAATATTCTCAAAATACCATTGACGCATTTGGTCAATCTCAGTAATGGCGTTCCAAACTTTTTCAACAGATGTATTAAAGAGTTGCTCTACAATTATTTCGTCATTCCTTTTCACAGGATACCGCTTTATATTTGAGAATTCAATATAAGATTTGTTGTTCCAATTTCCTTCACACAAAACAACTAATTGACCAATCGTGAGGAAAAAATTTTGTGGGAATTTCTTTGCCTATCACAAACTAAGAACTAAGAACTAAGAACTAAGAACTAAGAACGCTGGAGTTTCCACACATGTCTATATTTATTTCATCACCAAATTTGTATTTTTTCATTGCGAATTGTTCTTTGCATTTTACTCCCGCTTTAATCGCATTGCTGGCTAGGCGCAATATCTAACAATGAGGGAAATAAATGGAACAGCCAATTTTAAGTGATAAGAATGAATTCCCCACAGAAGAAATAATTTATTCCCATATTGGAAAATCTAAAATACTGTGGCGCTCGCTTTTTGAATATATTCATGAGAATCATTCAGACTTTTGTGAAGAATGGAAATACTACAATGATGGGAAAAGCTGGCTGCTGAAAGTATCAAAAAAGTCCAGAACAATATTCTGGATTTCTGTTCTTAAAAATTCCTTCAGAATGACTTTCTATTTCAATGATAGAGCAGAACAAGTTGTAATTAACAGTACAATTGCCGATGACTTGAAGGAGCAATTTATAAACGGAAAACGATTTAATAAAATCCGCGGTCTCACAATAACTTTTAAGTACAAGAAAGAAATTGAATTTGCTAAATCATTAATAGCAATTAAACTTAGCATTAAGTAGTAAATTTATTTTCGTTGATGCTCTTTTCCGGTCGAGGAATAATTGAATTTACAACGTTTGTAAATTGAATCAATCTTCTTAAATTAAAGACGAGTTAGTATCCCTTTTACTCATAACAACAAATAAAGTATCATCTATGAAACCAAGAGAAATTTTTTATATCCTATCATTTGCCGTCCTGGCGCTTATAACATTAATTTCATTTATCTGGTCGCCAATCGTTTGGAGTCTTGTCTTTTTTGGACCCGTAATAATTATTGGGTATTATGACGCGTTTCAGAAAAAGCAATCAATAAAAAGAAATTTTCCTGTAATAGGACATTTCCGATATATTCTCGAAGAGATGCGCCCGGAGATAATGCAGTATTTTGTTGAGACGGATACTGAAGGAAGACCGATAAACCGAATTTTTCGATCTCTGATTTATCAAAGAGCAAAAAAAGCAATTGATACAACGCCATTCGGAACGCAGTTGGATGTTTACGAGGCGGGTTATGAATGGATGGAACATTTGGTATATGCAAAGAACTCAAGTGAACTCGAAAAATCGCCAAGAATTTTGATTGGAGGTTCAAATTGTAAGCAACCATATTCCGCGAGCATATTAAATATCTCTGCAATGAGTTTCGGGTCATTAAGTCAGAATGCCGTTCTCTCAATGAATAAAGGAGTTAAACTCGGAGGATTTGCTCAAAATACAGGCGAGGGAGGAATTAGTCCCTATCATCTTCAACATGGGGGAGATTTAATCTGGCAGATTGGCACGGGATATTTTGGCTGCAGAGATAATGGTGGAAATTTTCATTCCGAATCGTTTAAATAAAAAGCATCATTTGAAAAAGTAAAAATGATCGAGCTGAAACTATCGCAGGGCGCTAAGCCGGGGCACGGAGGAATTCTTCCGGCAAAAAAGAACACACCGGAAATTGCAGAAATTCGGCGGGTTAAACCGTTCACCGATGTTCATTCACCTCCCGGTCATTCTTCGTTTAATGACGCAGAAGGATTAATGAAGTTTATTCAAAAATTAAGAGAAATATCCGGCGGCAAACCCGTTGGCTTCAAATTATGCGTCGGCAGAAAGGAGGAATTTATTGATATCTGCAAGGCAATGATTAAGACCGGAATTAAACCAGATTTTATTACGGTTGACGGCGGAGAGGGCGGAACAGGCGCAGCTCCTGTCGAATTTTCCAACTCATTGGGAACGCCGCTGCGCGATGGATTGACATTCGTTAGTAATACACTCGTTGGCTATAATTTGAAATCTGAAATAAAAATCATCGCTTCCGGAAAAATAATTACGGGGTTCCATATCGTAAGAGCATTAGCGCTTGGCGCAGATCTTTGTAATTGCGCTCGAGCAATGATGATGGCTGTCGGATGTATTCAGGCTTTAAAGTGTAATACAAATGCATGTCCGGTGGGAGTGGCAACGCAAAATAAAAGTTTAATGAAAGGACTAGACGTGGAAGACAAAGCAGTAAGAGTAGCGAATTTTCACTATTCAACGCTGAAAAGTTTTAATGAACTGCTTGCGGCATCGGGAATGACTTCTCCGGGAGAAATAAGACGAGAGCGCATTTGCAGAAGAATAAACGAAGAGAGAGTCCTAAAATACAGCGAGTTGTATCCGGAAATAGAAGCGGGTTCTTTATTATAGATGGGGAAGTTTATTGTGATTTCAACTGATGCAGAGGATAAGATTATTTATACCGACCGCACTCTTTTAAGAAGAGTTTAAGGTAATTTGACTAAGAACGCCCTTGAAGCAAGTTCACCAAGGCAAACAGTTACACTTTCTTGTAACGTAAAAGCTGGAACGATAGATTTTAGGATCGAAAGCCTGAATGTAATTCTAAGAGAAGTTCAGTTAGAACTGTTTCAAAAATCATTTTCTACTAAAGGAAGCGAAAGAGGTTTGGGAACTTATAGCGTAAAATTGCTTACAGAAAGATACTTGAGATGCAGAAATCTGCAAATCTAGCTTCTAACTCAATAGGGCGCGAAGGAATTATTGGAAAAGATGAGGCTAAGTTTTTCTTCTCTATAAAGGATATTATGCTGGACGGTGAAATTGTTGCGTTCGCAGAATTGGACGATACCACAGCAATAACTAATCTTAGCCAATTGAATAGCTTTTTAAAATCAGAACCATTTTACTTGTCTAATAATTCGGATTTTAGTTTTTCCGCATCATACAATTGCGGTGATAGCACAAAAGTATATAAAGCAATTTCGTATAATTCCTCGGTTATAATTGCCGTTGAATTAATAGAAGAAGGCACGGGAAATTTACTCGGTTCATATTTAGAAAAAGAAATTACAAAGCAGACTTTGATAAATTTTTCTGAAGCCGCATACAAAATAAATACCGATGGAATCGGAAGTAAAAAAGTTAGGCTGCAATTAAGAATTGAAGAAAATGTTGGGGCAGAATATGCTCTGGCAGATATTTCAAAATCTGAGTTGGAACTACCGAAGCAAGGCTTTGTGCAGTCATCATATGAAGGATCATTAGAAGTAAAGGATTATCATTTGTCCCAAAACTACCCGAACCCCCGCCTTCGTTATTCCTAAATAAGATTTTATTTGAATTCATTTTTCAATTAACTTCGGCGGGCAAGCTTTCAATCCGAAAACAGTTATAAAGTTTCAAGTTCCAAGTTTGTCAAGTTGCAAATCCATGATTTACTTGGTAGAGAGGTTCAAACTCTTGTTGATGCGCCAATGTCTGCGGGAGAGCATGAGGTAACCCTTAACGGCAGCAATCTCCCAAGCGGCGTTTACATATACACACTAAAAGTAAACGAATTCTCCCAAAGCCGTAAGAT
>JAHJTX010000247.1 GCA_018829545.1 Bacteroidota bacterium
AATCAATAAAACAAAAAAGGCAAAGCCAATCTTTATTCCAATGGTAGTTTTCATGTTTGCATTCTCCTGTCTAAAATTAATTCTAAAACAATATATGGGTTTAATATCGCCTAATTCAACAAATCACTTAATTTTTTTACTCTGCTCGGTAACAAGAATAATAAGTTTTTCGTTCACTTTTTTTAAAACTTAATTATATCACTAACATAGTAAGTGTTTGTATTTAAAAGCAAATAGAAATAGTGGGTTGCGTTTAGCTTAAGTTACAAACTTATGTTACGCAAAAATGTAGAGCGATCCGCTGTTTCTCTCAATTAAAGGAATGAGCTCACACCAAAAAGGTTCTCAAAAGTTAGGTCATTGCGATCCCGATTTAGACTAAACTTTTTGTGACCTTGAAGGTTATAGAATCCCTTAACCTCGAAGGTCGCTGTTTTTCACCTTCGAGGTTACAAATTTGAGTGATGTGATATCTTCAAAGTTGAGATCGCTTCTCCCGGTTACGAATATTATAAATTCCCGAAGTCTATCCAGCAATTTCAGGAATTTAGACTTCGGGAATTTTGGCAGTCAAAGAATGATTGCGCTCAAACTATCCTTTATTTCCGAACCTTTTCAGACAAGTTTGTTTTAACCCTGCTGACAATTTCTCCGGAAAGCAGATAACTGTACAAATCGGTTCCGGGGCAGAGTGTCTCGGCGTAATCTTTGTGTCCTTTTATTGAATCAGGCGGAATGTCAAATGCATTTGCTAAATATGCAGCAAGATTAACAACTGAATTTAACTGAGCATTACTGATTTTTTGAATTTCGTAATCACCCATCACGCAAATTAACGCATGACCGGCAGGATTATATTCCGTATTTGTATCGCCGGGAATTTTAAGCGGGCGGGCTTCGTAAATTTTTCCGTTTAGGTCAATCATGTAATGGTAGGGAATATCAACCCAATTTTTCTCCACTCGGCTCCATGATTGAAGATTCTGCAAATACTGAACGGGATCTTTATCCTCCTTAAATTCAACTCCTCCGTGATGGATAGTAATTTTACTTATTTCGTGTTCGGAATATTCTTTTTCAATCTCCTTCCACCCCCACTCACTTCTCGTTCCTACGTCAAGTTCGTTGGGATAAATATAAATCTGAACGTCTCCTTTCTTTACTTCAACCGAGCTGCACGATATTGTAAATACGAAAAGGAGAACAATCAAGCTAAATTTCTTTTTCATTTTGAATTCTTTGTTGTTGATATTCGGCAGATAAATTAAACAATTGCAGAATTAAATTTTGCATTTTTATTCGGCATCTTCCCATATTTGAAATAAGCGATAAAATTTATGAGAAAAATCCGGTTGCTAATAATAAATTCAAATAATATTCCGAAGTAAAATGATGGAAAATTCACAAATTCTCATTTATTACTCAAGTTTATCGTGGGTACGATTTTTGTAATTGCAGGCTATTTACTAGATTACAGCAGTTTTAGTCTTATATCATTAGGGAAATATGAAAATGAAGTTAGAGGAAAAATTTAATTTGGATGAATTTCCAATTCCAACTTACAATAAATGGAAAGAGAAAGTAATTGAGGAGTTGAAAGGCGTTTCTTTTGAAAAGAAGCTGGTTACAAAGACTTATGAAGGAATTGACTTAAATCCGATCTACGTTAAAAACGACATTGCCGATTTACCGAACTTAAATGACATGCCGGGATTTTCCAGCGGATTAAGAGGATCGTCGGTATCCGGATTTGCACACAACTCTTGGGAAATCTGCCAAGAGATTAAGGCATCATCGGCGAAGGAATTTAACTTGATTTTGAAGCGCGACTTAAAAGCCGGTCAAACAGCGATAAATCTTTCACTAGATATAACATCAATAAATGATTTGGAAATTGTATTCAAAGATGTAAATCCAATGAGCCTTCCGATTTATTTTAGCGCCGGATTCAGTTCTTTTCCTTCATTGACGCTGTTCAAAACTTTTTTCAAAAAAAACGGTTTGGATTCAAAAATAATTATAGGAAGTATAGAAGCCGATCCGTACGAATATCTACTCTTAAACGGAAATCTACCCGTGAGCGTTGATGCAGTATTCGACGATATGAAGAACGCAATCGAATATGCGGAAAAGGAATTGCCCGGAATTCGCACAATCGGCGTGAACGCATTTTCGTACAACAGTTCCGGAGCAAATGCAGTTCAAGAGTTAGCCTGCGCTTTCTCAACCGCGATTGATTACATCGAAGAAATGCTGAAACGGGGATTGAACATAAATACAATCGCCAAAAATTTTCGCTTCACATTCGGCGTTGGATCATTTTTCTTTATGGAAATATCTAAACTGAGAGCCTCAAGATTAATTTGGAATAATATTCTAAAAACATTCGGCGCAGATTTAATTAAACATAAAATTAAAATCCACGCAAAAACCGCGCAATTCAATCAAACTATTTGCGATCCTTACGTAAACATGCTTAGAACTACCACCGAGGCGTTTTCAGCGGTAGCGGGCGGGGCGGACAGCATTCAAACAAATCCGTTTGATGAATCGTATTCCGAAACTGATGAATTCTCAAGAAGAATTGCACGAAATGTTCAAATTATTCTTGGTGAAGAATCTCATTTGAGCGAGTTGATTGATCCCGCAGGCGGTTCTTACTATGTTGAGTCTCTAACAAATGAATTAGCAAAAGCCGCTTGGAAAGAAATTCAAAAAATCAGCGGGATGGGCGGAATGCTAACCGCGATTATAAATGGATATCCTCAAAATGAAATCGCCTCAATTGCAAATCAGAAGAAAAATGATTTAGCCACAAGAAAAAGAGTTATAGTCGGCAGTAATATGTATGCTAATACAAAAGAAACTCTGCCAAAAAGAGATGATAGAAATCAAAAGCAAACCATTGCCGCCGGTTCGGAAGAATTATTAGTTCAAAAGTTACAGCCGCACCGAGCATCGGAAATTTTTGAAGAGTTACGATTCTTATCTGCATCTATTCAGAAAAAAACCGGAGATAAACCGAAAGTATTCCTTGCGAATATGGGACCGCTTAAGCAATTTAAAGCGAGGGCAGATTTTTCTCGCGGATTGTTCGAAGTCGGAGGGTTTGAAGTAATTTATCCCAATAGTTTCCAAACAGCAACCCAAGCTGCGGCTGAAGCAATTAAATCAAATTCCAAAGTGGTTGTAATTTGCTCCAGCGATAAAACTTACCCGGATATCGTTCCACTATTAGCGGATAAAATAAAGAAAGTTGATTCCAGTATAAAAATTATTCTTGCGGGTTATCCAAAAGATCAAGTTGAAATGCATAAACAGAATGGAGTAGATCATTTTATTTATTTGGGATGCAATGTTTACGACCTATTAAAAGAATTGTTGTAACTACTCAGCACGGATGATTTTTTTGCCACTAAGGCACTAAGAAGCACAAAGAATTTATTAGTAGAACTTAGTGAAACTTTGTGTCTTCGTGTCTTTGTGGCATATTTTGAATTACAATTTATGTGGCTGCTGAGTAGTAACAAGAATTGTTAAGTAATTATTAATGGCTTTTGCCGTTAAAGCTATTGGAGATATAATGAGTAAAGTTGATTTTTCAAAAATTAGTTTGAATTTAGAACCGGAAAAAATCTCGAAAGAAGATTGGAAGAAGAAATTTGAAAATGAAACCGGTAAAAGCGTTAAAGATTTTGTTTGGGAAACAATGGAAAAAATTAATGTTAATCCGTTGTACACCAATGACGACATGGAGGATTTCAAACACATAGAATATTTATCGGGTATTCCGCCGTTTTTAAGGGGACCTTACGGCACAATGTACGTTGTTCAGCCCTGGACAGTCCGTCAGTATGCGGGATTCTCAACTGCAGAAGAAAGCAATGCTTTTTACAGAAGAAATCTCGCTCAGGGTCAGCGCGGTCTTTCCGTTGCATTCGATTTGGCAACTCACCGCGGATATGATTCCGATCATCCGCGAGTTGAGGGCGACGTTGGCAAAGCAGGCGTTGCAATCGACAGCGTGGAAGATATGAAAATTTTATTCGACAGTATTCCTCTTGATAAAATGTCTGTTTCTATGACTATGAACGGAGCGGTTCTTCCTATTTTAGCTTTTTACATTGTTGCCGCTGAAGAGCAGGGAGTTGAGAATTCTCTCTTGACCGGAACAATACAGAACGATATTCTAAAAGAGTACATGGTGCGTAACACATATATTTATCCTCCGGAAATGTCTATGAGAATAATTGCAGATATATTCAATTTTGCCGCTGAGAAAATGCCCAAGTTTAACAGCATCAGCATTTCCGGTTACCACATGCAGGAAGCCGGCGCTACTGCTGATTTGGAAATGGCTTACACTTTAGCTGACGGATTGGAATATATTAGAACCGGAATAAAATCAGGAATGGATATTGATTCATTTGCTCCGCGTTTGTCTTTTTTCTGGGCGCAAGGAATGAATCACTTTATGGAGGTCGCAAAAATGCGCGCGGCTAGATTAATATGGGCGAAAATTATTAAGCAATTCAATCCTAAAAATCCTAAGTCGATGTCGCTTAGAACTCATTCTCAAACTTCCGGTTGGAGTTTAACCGAGCAGGACCCGTTTAATAATGTTGCGCGCACATGCATAGAAGCAATGGCTGCAGTTTTGGGACACACTCAATCTCTTCACACAAACTCGCTTGACGAAGCAATTGCGCTTCCAACAGATTTCTCTGCACGAATAGCTCGCAATACTCAGCTTTATCTGCAGGACGAAACTAATATTACAAAGGTTATTGACCCTTGGGCAGGATCTTATTATGTTGAGTACCTTACTGATGCTCTGTTAAAAAAAGGATGGGAACATATTCTTGAAGTGGAATCCTACGGCGGAATGACCAAAGCAATTGAAGCGGGCATTCCTAAAATGAGGATTGAAGAAGCCGCTGCAAGAAGACAAGCAAGAATTGATTCCGGCAAAGAAGCCATTGTTGGTGTTAATAAATATCGTTTAGAAAAAGAAGATCCTATTGAAATTCTGGAAGTTGATAATACCGCCGTTAGAGATTCGCAGATAAAAAGATTGAATGAAATAAAAAGCAAGAGGAACGAACCGGAAGTTCAAAAATGTTTGGATGAATTAACAAGTGCAGCGCAAAACAAGAATGGCAATCTTCTTGAACTTACGGTGAATGCTGCGCGGGCAAGAGCAACTTTGGGAGAAATTTCTGATGCAATTGAAAAAGTTAGCGGGAGGTATAAAGCAGTGACGAGAACTATTTCCGGTGTGTATAGCAGCGAGTTCGGC
>JAHJTX010000248.1 GCA_018829545.1 Bacteroidota bacterium
TAAAACTGAAATCGGTTTCGGAGTTATTATTAATAGATGTTTATCGAGAAAACTATTCTTAGCAGACGGGAATAAAAGTGATCGGGTTTACAATCCGTATAGAGTGAAGCAGATTGAAATAAATTTTTATAAATCAATATTTTAGAGGAATTCAACTAATTTGTCAGGGATTCTTAGACAGATGAAATTTCTGGGTTACACACCGATAAGTTATGAGAATACATCGGGTTAACTTATAGTTATATGGCTTAAAAAATAATCGGGGAATTATAAAATTTTATTATATTCTAATAGTTAATCTGAACTGTTTTTAAAAAGGAGAATTAATGCCTTATTATAATATATCGCTATCACAGATTCGTAAAAACGTTGAAAAAAGAAAGAAAAAATATGTTGATGACGATAGCTTTATCTTTGATAAAAACGAATATTCAATTGGAATTATCAAAGAAGTAAAAAACAACTTTGGTGAAACGCTTACACGTGTAGACGGAAATATTCCAGTTAGTCTGCCAATCGAAACAAGTCAAAGATTTTTATTCATTTCTTACGATCAAACAAGAGGTTCACACGGTTTACATAAATATCCAGCGAAATTTTTTCCAGAATTACCTCGGTGGTTATTACAAAAATATTCTAAACCTAGTAATATAATTCTCGATCCATTTATGGGCAGTGGAACATCAAATATTGAAGCGATGCTTTTAGGTAGGCATTCAGTTGGTATTGATGTTGATCCCTTTGCAAAATTTTTAACAAAAGTAAAAACCACAAAACTAGACGTTGACGAATTGGAAGAAAGCACAGACTTATTGTTGAATACCTTAGTAAAATATGATCCAAAAAAAATTAATAAAAAAGATATACCAATATTTCCATATCGTGATAATTGGTTTGATCAAGAAATCCTATTTGAGTTGTCTTATATCAAACAACTAATCGTGGATTCAAAATATTCTAATGATATAAAGGATTTTCAACTAATAAGTTTATCCTCAATAATACGATCTGTTTCTAATGCAGACAATAATTGTACACGTACTGTTGTTAGAAAGAAATTAAATAAAAACGTCTATCCTTCTATGGCTCTGACAAAATTTGCTGAAACGTTACTATTAAATTCATATAGAATTACGGAGTTTAGTACAATTGTAAATACTGATATTTCTGTCGAAATTCCCGATGATAATGATGCGAGGAGTATTAAATATCCAGCAAATTATTTTGATTTTGCACTAACATCACCTCCATATGCTAATGCTGTTGATTATCCAAGAACACATCAATTAGAAATGTACTGGTTGGGTCTTGCAAATGGTTCATTAACTCCAATGAAGAAAGAACACGTTGGAACAGAGAGTGTATCGGTTGATGATTACAAACTACTACATAAAATAGGAGTTGTTGAAGCTGATAAAATTATCGAGAGTATATACAAAGTGGATCCTCGTCGTGCTTTTATTGCATATAAATATTTAATTGATATGGAAGAAAATTTACGAGAGGTTCAGCGCGTATTAAAAAAGAAAGGGAAATATGTTATTGTTGTTGGTAATAATAAAATAAGAGGATTTAATTTCGAAAGTTGGAAATACTTAATGAGCCTTTCCGAACGCGTTGGATTAAAAGTTAATAATTATTTTGGTTCTGAAATAATCAAGCACTTCATAAAAGTCCCGCGTGATGAAAGAATAAATACTGATTGGATTATTGTATTGGAGAAATAGTTTATGGCATCTTCTGAAGAACGCGGCAGACAAGCTTCCATTGATGGATTTGCTCACGAACATATGGTTTGTGGCATCTTAATGAAAAGATATCAGAATGTATCTTTGGTTGACCTTCCTTTATCACCTTATGACATAATTATAGTATTTAAAAATGAAAGTGCGGAAGAAATTATTATTCGCGCTCAAGTTAAAACAGCAAGAACATCAGTCTCTTTTACTGGTGGTACACGTGGCGGAGTTGATCGTGAATATAAATCAGATGTAAAAACTTATACACAGTCAACAAAAACTTCTGATGTGGTAATTGGTTATAAGCCAATATCAGATGAACAATTTGAATTATATTTTATACCTACAATTCTTATTGAAGTATTGAATTCCAAAAGCAAATCTCTCAATCTTCTTTCTTCACTTAAAAACAACTACGAAATATTAGAACGATGCAAGGATAAAGAATTTGTTCTAGAAAAAGCTAAAGAATATGGTATAATATAAACGCCATATAACAAGTGCCTCAAGTCGAAAGCATTTGGCATTTGTGTAATTATTGGCTTTGTAATTCCGTTTCGGCTTTGTTGTTCAGCGTAGTTTGTAAATAAAAGTTTTTCTAAATAAAAAGTTGTTCAATAAATGTGGCATTGTTGCTTTGGGCTTCGGCGCAACGTCGTTATGCCTTTTAAGAAATTATATTATGGTTAATAAAAATATAGTACGGAAAATATTTATTTCATATAGCTGGAGTTCACCCGCGCATGAGAAATTTGTAATAGAACTAGCTGAAAGACTTACAATAGATGGGGTAGAAGTTTTATTTGATAAATGGGAACTGAAAGAAGGACAAGATAAATATGCATTTATGGAAAAAATGGTAAATGATGAAACTGTGAACAAAGTTTTAATAATCTCGGATAAAAAGTATGAACAAAAAGCGAATGCAAGGAAGGGTGGCGTTGGAAATGAGTCCCAAATAATTTCTTCCGAAATTTACAATAAGGTCGATCAAACAAAATTCATCCCAATTGTGACTGAATTTGATGAAAATGGAAATCCTTTTTTACCTATATTTTTAAAAAGTAGAATATATATAAATCTTGCTGACGAGAATGTATACCTCGATGAATACGATAAATTGTTAAGAAACATTTATGACAAACCATTATACAAGAAACCTATTCTAGGGGCGCCACCTGTTCACATCCTTGAAGAATCTATCCCTTCAGTAAAAACTACGATAAAATTTAATGTCCTTAAAGAAGCGGTTATTAAAGAAAAAATTATTTCGAAAACTCTGTCTTCTGAATACTTCAATTTCTTTCTGGAAACATTAGAGGAATTTCGGGTTCCAAATAAAGCCAATGATACAAGAACCATAGATGATCAAATAGTAGACTCAATTAACAGTTTTCTTCCGTACCAAAAAGAATTGTTGCAAGTATTTAAATTGCTGATCGAGACAACTAATGACTTCTATTATTATGAAGCTATTTTTAAATTTTTTGAAAAATTTATTACATATAAATATCCACCTCCAGAATTAAATCAATACAATGAAACATGGTTTGATAATTATTGTTATCTCCTGATGGAAGCATTTCTATACTTATCTGCATTACTATTAAATTCAAATAAAATAGATGAACTAAATTTTTTCCTTGAGGAGCTATATTTTGTTGAAAACAGATCTGCCAGAGGATCTAGCCGATTTACAGTATTTAATAGTCACATTAGCAGTTTAGATGTGTATAGAAAGCAGCGACTGCAGCTAAACCAAATTTCAATTACTGCCGATTTTTTACATGATCGATGTCAATCGAAAATACTTTCATTTGAAGATGTAATGCAAGCCGATTTTATTTTGACATTGAAAAGTGTGTTTGATAATTCCAATCAATACGATTATTGGTTTCCAAGAACTTTAGTTTATAGAGGTTGGGCTAATAGTAGACCATTCCCAATATTTTTTAGGGCTGAAGCAAAACGATATTTTGATATTATTTGCAATATCTTCAAAATAAAAACTAAAGAAGAGCTGGAGCATAAGTTTCTCAAGGCTAATGATGTATTTAATTTTGCTAATTGGCATTATGATTATAGAAAAATACCTTTTTCATCATATATGAACTTAGAAAAATTATATAAGGCATAACCAGCGCCTCAACGCCGACCGCCATTCTAGTTCGGTGGATTTGAGATTTTTGAAATTGTATTTTAGTTAAAGATTTTGTTCAAGGTGTTCGTTCTAATTGATTAACTTGCCTTCGGTGCGTACTGAAAAAAGATAAGCACCTACGGCTTAATCTTTAGCGTTTGTGTTTTACTCGGCTTCCTTATTATGGGCGGTGGCTTAGGCGCAACGCTATGCAGTCAATAATGGAGTTTATAAATGAAAATATCGATTTTTAAAATATTATCAATAAAATTTTTATTGTTGTCTCTAATTTGTACAAATGCTCAATCATTAGATTTTTTAATAGAACTTGAAAGAGAAGATGAAATTTATTTTGATTATAATTATGAGGAGTTTAATAACAATGCATATTTAGATTCAACAATAATCCTTGAATCTTTTACTGGTGTTCAAAATTTACACAAGGATAGTATTAATTATGCGTACCCACAAATTGACTATTATTTTACAGTTGAGAAAATCGGGAAACAAATAAAAAGAACTTTTTACGATACTATTTCAGTAGAGAATATAAATACAAAATTTAATATTGTCATATATGAGTTAGAAAATACTGATACAATCGGAGCAGAAAATCAAATAACTGGCTGGATATTTGCTGATACACTGCTTGGTTCAGTAGTAGACACAATGGATTCAATTCCTATGTATCCATATAATCGTCTTTACAGATATTATCAGCCTGAAAATGATAGTTCATTATTTTATCCGAACGATACTCTTTTCATTCATTATAGACCTTCAACAACAAATTACTTTGATTCTTATTTTTCAACTAATTACTATATTCGAAAAAATCATGGATTGATATATTATAGTAGAAATTATTGGTACTATGGAGAAGGATTTAATGAAAGTTATAAATTTACTGGAGCAGCTTTAATTGATGCTATTAAACCATCTGAAAGAATAATCTCCAGTAATTTTTCATTAAATCAAAATTATCCAAATCCATTTAATCCGATTACTAATATTAGGTATAGTATTTCCGAAGAATCTTATGTTAGAGTGATTGTCTATGATATTTTAGGCAACGAAATTGAAACAATTGTGACCGAACGACAAAAAAAAGGCGAATATGAAGTCCACTTTAATGCCGGCAATTTAAGTAGTGGAGTTTATTATTATAGGTTATATGTGGGGAATAATACAATAACTAAAAAACTTATATTGCTAAAATAAACTGCATAACCAGCCGCTCGTGTGCCTTGAGGCGCATATAGTCCAGTTGGCGCTACCAAGTGAGAATTTGGTAAAATCCAATCCGTCAAATTTGTCATTCGGGCGGAAGAAATTCAGACAGCATAATTGGTGGCGGATATGTTGAAGCTCTGCAAATTAGTAAGTAAGTCCCGCCTTGCGGGATGAATGGGAAGCAGCTTCGTTAGGTTAGATAAATACAGTCGATGAGCTTATGATTTGGAGTGAAGTTGCTATGATGCGGGAAGAAATGACAAAAAGCACCGTATCGGACTGTCGGAGTTTACACCGATGGCGCGCTTACAAAGGGAATTTGATGGGATGGTCAAGAAGTATGGACTAATAGACCCAACAAAATATATTTACCAACATCAGCTCGTAAAAGCTTGAGACGAATTCTGTTCCCGCTATGCGGGATATTAAGGAATACTTCACAGCTAGTCCCGCAGCTTTTTTTGCGGGATTGCAGAATTTTATTTTAGCAGCAGCCCCGCTAAAAAAACTGCGGGATTACTTTCGCAGTAATAAATTACTTCAAAAGCAACATCTTACGGCTTTGAGAGAATTCATTTACTTTTAGTGTGTA
>JAHJTX010000027.1 GCA_018829545.1 Bacteroidota bacterium
CCCCCCACTCTGCTCTCCGCCCTCTGCTTACTCATTTCTCCTTACTACTCTTCGCCCTCTGCTCTCCCTTAATATTCCCGTTTTGCAATCATCAATCCTTCAATCCTCCCATAATACTACTAAAGCGCTGTTGTAAGACGGATATGGAATAATCAATTCCATTATTCTCGCTTCCTGATCCTTTAAATTATAATCTTCACAAAACCAGGCTCTTTTATTTGAAAACGATTTAGAATATTTCTTCCTTCAAACAAATGAGCCGGTTTTCTCATACTGTCATATATCTTTTTGTAGTCTAAAGCTTTGTATAAATCCCATTCCGTCATTATTGCAATAGCGTCAGCATCTTTTTCGGCTTCGTATGGGTCATCAATAAAATTGACTTTATCTCCATATTCTGCTAAATCTATCTTTGCGTTCTTTAACGCTTTTGGGTCAGTGATAAAAACATTGGCGTGTTCTTCCAATAACATGGCGCGGCAAGGCGCAAGTAAAAAGTAAATAGGCAATAGGAAATAGTTATTGGGCAATAGTGAATGGGAAATAACGCCAAACGATCTGATTATTGAGTTCTAACTACTGCTTACTAAAAACTGACTACTAATATTAGGCAAATTCGAATTGCATTTTTTTTAAGTCGGGTAATGGTATTCTTTTACTAACGTTTAGTATTTCTATACCAACCACCTGGTCGTCTTTATTGTAATCCAATACAATCCCTTCCCTAACTTCTTCCGATTCAATAATATTGGATTCGTCTAAACGGATATACAATGCATCAACATTTTGATCATAATGTAGTTTCATTATAAAACTCCTTTCATTCTTCTATCAAAAAAAGCTGTTACTATTAAAATTGGTTTTACCGTCATCTTACAAATTACTCTAAGAACCTTATTTCCGTTTTCTTTTACAATTTTCAATTTATGTTCTAATTCAACAAATTCTGCATCAGCTTCAATTCTATCAGGATTCTTAATGGTATTCTCGATCCATTTAAGTTTTATTTTTCTTTCAAAAATTACTTTTTGGGCATGTATTGATAGAGTAAAGTTTTTCATTTTTTAAGTAAAATTTAATTGATGCCTTTAAATTAATGATTTATTGTTGGCGAATAAAGAGTAAAGGAAACTAATTAAAAATTCTAAACCTGCCGCCTATATTTGGAGGATTAAAAATTAAGAACAAGTGAAAGAGTAACAAGTAACGGGTAAGGATGCCAAACTCACTATTCGGTTTTATACTGTTGAACAATACCCTTAATAGTAATATTATCAACTTTCTTTTTTCGTTCTTTAGTATAATTGCCGCTGCCTTTTTGGTATTGCAATAAGAACCGGGTGGCTTCTGCAAGTCCCAAAGAATCTATTAGTGCTTTCCAGCCGTTTATTTTTAGTTCTTCAATTGTTTTGAGCATAATTAATTACCTCTGATACTAAATTAGATATCGAAATAACTTTTACATTTATCATTTCACTGTATTTCTTTGCGGTCTTTAAAATATCGTCATCGCATGTAACAAAATAATCTACTTTTGCATATTCTGCAACGGCTATATGCATTGCATCCATGGCTGTAAAACTATAATTTTGAAACTCCAGAGCACGTTTTTCAATTTTGTCATCAAATTGAATAAATTTTTCAGCAGCTTTTAGATACTCTCTAACTTTCAATCCTCTATCAGGCTCAGAAATAGCTGAAACTTCAAACTCAAGTGCGAATGAATTTAGAAATTGGATTTTAATATCCTCAAAATCTACTCCTCGTTTGGATGTATGGTTGTAAGGTTGTATGATTCTGAGAGTTCTCTAACATGATAATCATCTTTCCATTCATCTTTATCTTTTAATTTTTGTATGTATTTTTGGTTTAACTTTACAAGTTTATTTTCGAGAGAATAATGAATTTTATCATAATGATTAAACCATTCAGTATCAATATCCTCTGCGTTTGTTAAAGTAAATATTTGTGAATAATTTTCACCTAAAGAAGCTATTGCGATATTTATGAATTGAATATTTTCTTTAATAGAACGTCTGCAGTACCCCTCTGCGATATTCGAAGAAACAGAAAACATAGAATCTTCAACTTGAGCACAAACTTTAAAAGGTACGTTTTTTAAACTTCTAATTTTATTTTTCACAATCTTATAAAGTTCAGAGGACTCTTGCCAAACAATAAGTTCTCGAAAACCTCTATTTATATTTTTATTCCGATTTAATAATTCAATGTCCATTTATATCTCATACAACCATACTATCAAACATTCATGCTATCTATTTGTTCTACAAGATTAGAGCCGATAAAACCAGCTGCGCCGGTTATTAGAATTTTCTTCACTTAAAATCCTTTTCCAATTACTTTCTTCAAATCAGAATGAATCATAATTTGTACTAATTCAGACAAATCGGTTTTTGTTTGCCATCCTAATTTTTCTTTTGCCTTAGAAGGATCGCCAATCAGCAATTCCACTTCTGTTGGTCGGAAGTATGAAGGATTAACGGATACAAGAACAGAACCTAATTTCAGATTGGATGATTGTATGATTGGATGATTGTACCCACTAACTAATTTTTCCATTTTTAATGAATCGATTGAGGATACAATCCCCTTTTCTTCAATACCAGCACCATGCCATTCAACACCAATACCTAACTCTGTAAAAGCTAATTCACAGAATTCGCGGATGGTGTGGGTTTTACCGGTTGCAAGGACGAAGTCTTCAGCGGTATCATGCTGCAAAATTCGCCACATGCCTTCGCAGTATTCGGGGGCGTAGCCCCAGTCGCGTTTTGCGTCTAGATTGCCGAGGACTAATTTTTCTTGTAAACCGAGTACGATTCGTGCGGCGGCCATGGTTATTTTACGGGTGACGAAAATTTCTCCCCTTCGTGGTGATTCGTGGTTAAAGAGAATTCCGTTACATGCGAAAAGATTATAAGCTTCACGATAATTTTTTACTATCCAGAATCCGTACAGTTTTGCTACTCCGTATGGAGAGCGGGGATAAAATGGGGTTGTTTCGCTCTGGGGTATTTCTTGGACTTTGCCGTATAGTTCTGAAGTTGATGCCTGGTAAAATTTTGTCTGCTTTGTGAGTCCAACTTCGCGTATAGCGTCAAGGAAACGTAGAGTGCCGAGTGCGTCGACTTGAGCCGTGTAGTCCGGTATATCGAATGATACTTTAACATGGCTTTGAGCCGCAAGGTTATATATTTCGTTTGGTTCAATTTTTTCTAATAGTCTATGTATGCTGCTTGTATCTACAACATCGCCATAATGGAGGAATAGTTTTTTGTTGTATATCTCAGGATTATTATAGAGATGGTCTATTCTCTGAGTGTTAAAAGAACTACTACGGCGGAGCATACCGTAGACTTCGTATCCCTTTTCGAGGAGGAGTTCGGTTAGGTAGCTACCGTCTTGGCCGGTTATGCCGGTGATGAGGGCTTTTTTAGTATTCATTTACTTTCCTAATTACTATTACTTAGTTTGTTTAATAGCGATAACATAAATTAAAGATTGGTTGATTGAAAAAAAGGATTGGTTGATTGCTATAAAATAATTCGAATGGTTGATTGGATTCAATCATTCAATCTCTCCTCAATCATTCAACCTCTTCTCAATCATCCAATCTCTTTATATCATACTTTTCTACTATTTCTCTAACAACATAATCATTTCGCCAATTTGTTTTTTCTTTAAGTTGTATTATTTGAGATTTATTATAATTGATAAGCTTGTTTTCTAAAGAATAATGCTTGGAATCATATTCATCTAACCATTCTCTATCTATGTCTTCACTAACTAACAATGCAAAATTCTGGCTATAATTTTCAGCAAGTGAGGCTAAAGCAATATTGTTAAATTGAATTGTCTCTTTTAAATACCTTCTTGAATAACCTTTAGCAATGTTGGAATGAACAGAAAAGATAGAATCTGCAACTTGTGCTTTTGCTTTAAATGATACCGTTTTTAAGTTATTTAGCCTTTTCTTTACAAAACCAAACAATTCTATCGCTTCTTTCCAGACTTCTATGCTTTCTAAATCCACGATTGATATTTTTATTTCTGTTTATTATCTCTTCGTTTATCATTCAATCTCTTTCCAATCATTCGCACAGTGTTTTGAGAACAATCTTTTCTCAATCGGTCAATCTATCTATTTTTTAAATTTAGCTTTAAATACTATATTAAGTACATTTATTTGTTATAGAACAGTTTTTTCATTGTTTTTTCTTTTTAATAGTATGTTGAGTCCACTCTGAAAAGTCATATTGTTATTAACCCCACGTTTTAACGTGCGGATAACAAGCTAAAAACAAACTTTCCCAAACGGGTTTTAACCCGTTTGGGGTTTTTCGGAGTGGACTCATGTTTAAATTTTACGACAGCAAAATTAAATTCAATTGATGTTTCGGTATCGCTTATTTTCAAATCATCATCAAGTATTTCTGTAATAAGCTCTCCACTTCTTCGCATAAGATTTTGCTGTTCATCTTTATCCACAATAGTTTGTAGTTCTTTTACATGTTTTGATAATTGTTTTATTTTTGAAAAAGTTTCTATTATAGCTATGGTTGTTTGGGTTGCCCGATTGCTTTTAAGTATTGTTGCCAACATATATAGTCCTTTTTCTGTGAAAGCTTTTGGCAAATACGGCGAATATTTTAGTTTTTTGAGGTGGTCGAAATTTTCGTCCACCTGTGTTGAACCAACTTTTTTTCTTTTATCTGTAGTCAAAATTTTGATCATCAAAGAATCCCAATCATCTTTGCGAAGCTCTAAAATATAACCATCAGGAAACTTATCTGGATTATTCTTAACTGCTTCATTAATCCTTTTTGTTTCTACCCCATATAATTCTGCTACATCACTGTCAATTATTACCTTTTGTCCTCGTATCTCTACGATTAGCTCTTGTATATTCTCTATTTTAATGATTGCATCCACATCAAATCACTTAAATGAATTCCTAACTTTGCCTTTTGAATTTTTGAACATACCATTGTAGGCTTTTTCAATGCTGGTGATAAGGGAGCGTTTTTTCATAGACAATCCCAAATTAAAAAAAATAGTGTTCAGCGTTCAGTAGTCAGATAATTAGCGTTCAGCGTCCAGTAAAAGTAATCAATTACAAGTAATCAATGGATATTGCTTAAAGATTTTGTGAATGCATAAAGCATTTTGGATACCTCTTCTGACATCGATTCTAATTGTTCTGTTATTTCATTATTGATGTATTCTAAATCACTAGATAAAATTATAAAATATTTTAATTCTTCCAGTGATCCTTTTGCTATACTGAGAAATTGTAAAAATTCCTTTTTTGACTTTCTAGAATGTCCTTCAACAATATTAGCCGGAATTGAATATGCTGCCCTTCGCATCTGGGAAGTTAAACCAAATTTTTCTTCAGATGGAAAATTAAGTGTGATTTTATAAATCTCCAAAGTCAATTCATGACTTTTTTGCCACACGACTAAATCTTTAAAACTCTTTATTTCTTTACTCACTATAGCCATTTATTTTGTTTGAACTGAAAGCTGAACGCTGACCGCTATTTTACTGCTTTATTTTCTAAAAACCATTCATACGCTTTTTTGATCCCTTCTTCGAGGGATGTTTTATGTTTCCAGCCGAGGGAGTGGATTCGGGAGACGTCCATTAGTTTTCGTGGAGTGCCGTCGGGTTTGGAAGAATCGTAGATTACTTCTCCTTTGAATCCTATTACTTTTGCAATGACGCTGACTAATTCCGAAATTGAAAGATATTCTCCGGTGCCTATGTTGAGGTGTGTTAGACCTTTTTCGTATAAATCTTTAGCATTTATGATTTGCATTAAGTAAAATATAGCATCCGCTAAATCTTCAACATAGAGAAATTCTCTTTTGGGTTTTCCGCTTCCCCAAACAATCACATCTGATTGCTGACCACTGACCGCTGACCGCTGTTTAGCCTCATGGATTTTACGTATTAGAGCAGGTAAGACATGAGATGTTTCTAGATTGTAATTATCAAATGGTCCATACATATTTGTTGGCATTATTGAGAAAAAGTTTGACCCGTATTGTTTGTAGTAATTCTCGCAGAGTTTTATACCAGCAATTTTTGCTATTGCATAGGGCTCGTTTGTGTATTCTAAATAATCAGACAGTAAATATTCTTCTTTTAAGGGCTGGGGCGCTAATTTGGGATATATGCAAGAACTGCCTAAAAAGAGAAGTTTTTCTACTCCATATTTATGTGAAGCGTGAATTATGTTTGCTTCTATCATCAAGTTTTCGTAAAGGAATTCAGCTCTGTATGTATTATTAGCAAGTATTCCTCCCACTTTTGCAGCGGCAACAATTACTTGTTCTGGACGTTCAACTTCAAAAAAGTCATCAACTTCTTTTTGATTTGTGAGATCGAATCCGGGGAAGTCGCGAGTTACAATATTTGCGTAACCTTCGGCGTGATACTTTCTTGTGATTGCAGAGCCGACCATGCCGGTGTGACCGGCGATGTAGAGTTTTTTCATATTCAATTCTAAATTATAAATTAAAAATTAAAAAGTCAGAGACAGTGATCGGTGATGAGTAACGAGTAACGAGTGTGCGGTAAATAGTAGTCAGCTTTCAGCAGTCAGTAAACATAAATTAAAAATGAAAAAGGATTAAGAAACCATTACACGCCGAAGGAATAATGGAATGCTGGAATAATAGGAATATCTTAATCCTAGTGAAACACTTTAATCAAATTACTTTCAACCTAAGTGCATAATTTCACAAATACAGTGACGTATAAAATAATGGCTAAATGTATTAGCTCTGTCAATAAGTTAACAAAAGTATAATAACTAATCTAGGGTATTTACTTCCTGCCACTAATAGAATATGGCACAATTAAAA
>JAHJTX010000249.1 GCA_018829545.1 Bacteroidota bacterium
TCTAACAGTTATCTTATTTAATGCAAATACTTTTGTAAAATATTATTTAATACAAGTTTACGAATATCTTTTTCAAAATACGCAAATTACTTATAAAGCAAAATATGCCGATCTAACAGATTATGTTGCTTTCTTGATAAACATCTATACAAAGTAATACTATAACCGCTTTCAGTTTTAGGAATGCAATAAAGGAAGTAAATATTTAGCATCTAAGAGCCTCTTATGATACTGCTATTCAAATTAAGAGTTGTAACGTTCAAAGTCAATAAAATTAATTTATCTCTACCTGCCTACTGTTGATTGCCCACTGCCTTCTACCTACTGCTTACTCTCCGCTGACTGATGCTTGCCCGCCATTTTACCCGCCTAAACTTTTAATGTAGGCGTGAACGACAATGCCACACTTGCCAGCCGTCTTTTTGGCGGACTTATTAAATAACTTTTTAACTAGAACAAACTTTCATAACAGTATAACTTTAAACAGCAAAGCCGAAACGGAAATACTAACTTTTAAATTGCACAAATGCCAAATGCGAAAACAGTTTACCCCGACTTGTCGGGGGCTTTCGGTTTAAGCAGCTTGTTTGTCCGTTTTGTGATAAATATGACAAAAATGGAAATAAATATTTGCTTGCTTAAAGTAAATAAAATCTAGTTTTCTTAATTAATAATTCTTGATAAATAGGATGCAAATTACTATTATTCAATTGTATAATTGAATAATAGAGAAATGCTGTGACCGGAAGAGAATTTAAGGACCTTACATTTGAACAATTTGCCAAAATAGCTAATGCCTTTTCAAGTCCCAAGCGACTTGAAATAATCGATATACTTTCGCAGGGCGAACGTGATGTCGTCACGCTTGCTAAAGAAACTATGATGAATTTTGCTAATGCTTCACGCCATCTGCAAATACTTAGAAACTCCAACTTAATTACGGCAAGAAAAGAAGGAGTAAGAGTTGTTTATAGTTTAGCAAATAATGAAGTATTCAATTGCTGGAAAGGTTTACAGTCCTTGGCAGAAAAAACAACCGCTGAAATAAGAGAGGTTACTAAATTATTTTTTGAAGAAAGATTATCTCTTGAACCTATATCAGCAGAAGAACTTTGGAAGAAATTGGAAAATGACGAAGTAACACTAATTGATGTACGACCAAAAGAAGAATTTACAAGCGGTCATCTTCCGAACGCCATTTCAATTCCACTAAATAGTATAAAAGCAAAATCTGCTGAATTATCAACTGACAAAGAAATAGTAGCTTACTGTAGAGGTCCGTACTGTGTGTTAGCAGCCGAAGCTGCTCGGTTTTTAAATAGCCTGGGGTATAAAGTTACCATTATGAAAGATGATGTTAATAGATGGCATCAATTGGGTCTTCAGTTAGAAAAATGAATTTTGGGATTGAGAAATGCATGGATGAAAGGAATTACGTTAATAACATAATCAAAACAATTATTAACGCGCCAAAATTAACTAAAGTAATGTGTTCAATTTATGAAAGTGAACTTCAAATAAAGCAGATATATACTTTAGTAGCGTTAGAATTTAATGACATCGAAATTTGTCGCCAAAAACTTATTAACTGCGGCTTAATAAAATGTAGAATTAAAGACGGTCAGAAATATTACTCATTAGTTAATTCAAAAATTTGTGACGCTGTTTTAAATTTGCATGATGAACTCTATAAACTGATTATTAAAACGGAATGTGGATTTAACAAGCTTGAAATAAAATAATGACAACCAACTAAGACATAATTACTTTAATATTATAAGAGGTTAAAAATGACAGAACAAATAGTACACAGTATTTTGCTAGCATTACACAACATTGCGTTAGTAGGATGTGCGGCAGCTCCTTTTTATAACCGCGCGCTGGTTTTAAAAAGAAGTCAATACGGACCGAAACTATACTATGAAATGGATAAAGTAGTAGAAGATACTCTTCAGGGAAATGCACCTTATTGTATTGCATTCATTATTACTCTGTTTGCAACCGGAATGTTAATGCCCCTTAACCATTATTATTTTCAAGGGTCTTTCAAAGACCTTCATACTGTCGCTTATGTAGCGCTTGCGGTTAAATTATTATTTGTTTTTGGAATGGTGTTTATAATGCTGAAAATATTTTACGGTATCAACCCGCGGTTAAGAGAACTATTTGCGCGCTTTACTCAAAACAATAATCCTATTGAAGCAGAAGAACAGAAATTTTTTGCGCTCAGGGCGAAAAGAAAAGCACTCTGCGAAATATGTTTAATCTTTGCCATAATAGTGCTCGTGGCCAGCGCTTTTTTAGGCTTCAGCAGCTAATCCCGTTAAAACAAGAAGGAGAAGAAGGATGAGAACCAAGAATTTTTTAACCGCTACATTTATTTTCTTATTACTTATGGGATTCTTTCTGGAGGGCTTCGGCTATCCACCGGCTGTTGGAATGCTTAGTAATGCTAAATCATGTATGAGTTGCCATGTAAGTAATGGGCCATGGACCGATGAAGAAAATACTATAATTGATATTCTTGATAAAGAAACCATGAAATCTCTTCGCAAGGCAGATGGAACTTTTCTTATAGAAGTTAAGCGCGGGCAACAGAAAACTATTCTAACAGTGATTGGGCGAACAAAGGACGATGACACTCCCGCACCATACCGGAATGCATGGACGTATATTGATCTGACGAGGATTGGAACAAGTTCGCTTTCGAAATTTGCGCCAGGATGGGGAGTTAATCTCCAGATGGCTTGCAGGTTAGTCGGTGATAATTTCCCCGGTTTCGAGGGTTCAAAATTGACTGTTTTGCCTCTGACTATTCAGCCGTTTGATGATGCAAAGGATGCTGAGTTACAACTTCAGGTAATGTTAACAAAAGGTGAGTCCATCAAAAATGATGCGAAATCAGGTATGCTTGGAAATTATTTCGAAAGAAAAGTAAAATTGAAAGTGAATGAATAATTCATCTTCAATTTTTGATAAGAATGCGCTCGATTACGATGGTTGGTATGAAAAACATTTTTATGCATACCATTCTGAATTAGAAGCGGTTCGCAGATTTATTCCTGAACACGGACTCGGTCTTGAAATCGGTACGGGGACGGGGAGGTTTTCTACTCCGTTCAATATTTCACTTGGAGTTGAACCTTCTAAGTCTATGGCGGTGATTGCGGAAAAAAGAGGAATAACAGTTCACAACACAGTTGCTGAAGATCTACCATTCTGTAAAGAACATTTTGATTTTATTTTGATGATAACTACTCTATGTTTTGTTGATGATCCTGTTAGGGCGCTTTTGGAAGCGTATCGGATACTTTCCAGCAATGGACAACTAATCATCGGTATACTAGATAAGAATACTGAATTAGGGAAAATTTATGAATCAAAAAAATCTTCTAATAAATTTTATTCGCTTTCAAAATTATATTCAACTAGTGAAGTCCTTTCATTACTACGGGATGCCGGCTTTCGGAAAATTCAAACTTGTCAAACAATTTTTTCTAATCCGGAATTAATGCAAACAATTGATGCTGTTAAGGATGGATATGGAAAAGGGCTTTTTGTAGTAATAAATTCTTATAAATAATAGGACAATAAAATGAAATACTTGATAATAATAAACGACGCGCCATACGGAACTGAAAAAGCATACAATGCATTAAGATTAGCAATACAGTTGTTAAAAGATAAACCCGATTCACAAGTTTGGGTATTTTTAATGGCTGATGCGGCAACATGTGCAATTCCTAATCAAATTACTCCTAATGGTTACTATAACATTGAAAGAATGTTGAAATTATTTATTAGCAAAGGCGGCAAAGTTAAAATCTGCGGCACCTGCGCAGATGCAAGAGGATTAAAACAGCTTCAGTTAGTTGAGGGTGCCGAACTTAGCAGCCTTAGTGAACTTTCAGAATGGACGCTTCTTTCGGATAAAATTTTAGTCTTTTAACATGAATCGTTCTTTCACGACTGAAGATTAGAACAACGAACTGTCAGCGGAACCAAAGATAGTTTTTGGATTTACGTGATGGGTAAGTGTAAATATGAAGATGTCACAGAATGTTATTTTTGATGATAAACCCGTTTTTTCAATTAGCATCGCGGCTCAATTATTAGGAATTTCCGTACATACCTTAAGAATGTATGAGCGCGAAGGACTTATTATTCCGTTTAAGACTAGAACCAACCGACGTTTATTTTCTGAAAATGATATAGAGAGAATCTTACAACTAAGTGCATAATTTCACAAATACAGTGACGTATAAAATAATGGCTAAATGTATTAGCTCTGTCAATAAGTTAACAAAAGTATAATAACTAATCTAGGGTATTTACTTCCTGCCACTAATAGAATATGGCACAATTAAA
>JAHJTX010000250.1 GCA_018829545.1 Bacteroidota bacterium
GTACAAGGAATTAGTTCATGCACGCGCATGTGGTTCAAAAATTCCATTGAATGAGAATTAGTTTTGGTGATTAATTATGAAGTTTAGCGCACAGGAGGAATACGGATTAAGATGCTTAATCCGTATTGCCAAAGCATACCGGATTGGGAAGGCAAAAACCATTCCCGAAATCAGCAGCGAAGAAGAAATGTCCCAGCATAATGTGGCAAAGCTGCTAAGAGTTCTTCGCATCGGTGGATTTTTGGATAGCGAACGAGGGCATTCCGGTGGTTACACGCTGACTATGGATCCGGATGAAATTAAAATCAGCCAAGTTTTGAATGTACTCGGCGGCAGATTGTTTGATGATTCCTTCTGTGAATCGCACTCGGGCCTGCCCGAAATTTGCACACATACCGTTGACTGCTCCACACGCTCTCTCTGGAAAATTATTCAAAAAGCTGTTGATAGAGTTATCGAGAATCTTACTCTCAACGATTTGCTTGGATCGGAATTATTTCTCTTTGAAAAAATGGATGACAAGCGAGTGGGTTTGAGTTCGTCAAGTAATAATTAGGATTGAGTTATAAAGTTTCTCAAGTTTATAAAGTTGCAAAAAATTAGTTCTTTGTAGAATTTTATTCTATTGCCTCAAAATAAAATTAGAAAAACTCGATCTCTTTAGCTATATTTTTGCCAAATAATTCTATTTCGTTTATGAACACAAAATTATCTTATACTGCGAATAATATTGTTACTGATTTGCAAAATGAGTTATCCAATCTTATTGGCACAAGATTAATAAAAATTATTCTCTATGGATCATATGCGCGCTCTTCTGAATCAGATGACAGCGATATTGATCTGATTGTGTTAACTGATTTTCCCGATTCAGAAATCCGCCTATTAAGTGAAAAAATTAATTCTATTACTGTTGACCTCTCATTGAAATATGATATTGTAGTTTCGCTCATTATTAAGAACATCTCCACGTTTAATAAATATAGCAATGTAATTCCTTTCTATAACAATATTTCTACTGATGGGATTGTTCTATATGGATGAATCAATCTTAGCGTTATCTAAATATCGGATGCAAAAGGCTGCAGACGATTTAAATTCTTCAGAAGTACTACTCAATGAAAAATATTATGCTCAATCAATTAACCGTTCTTACTACGCCATCTTCCATGCTGTAAGAGCAATATTAGCGTTTGATAAGTTTGATTCTAAAAAGCATTCAGGAATTATTGAGTCCACTCCGAAAAGCCCCAAACGGGTTAAAACCCGTTTGGGAAAGTTTGTTTTTAGCTTGTTATCCCCACGTTAAAACGTGGGGTTAATAACAATATGACTTTTCAGAGTGGACTCAAACTTTTCATTTCTCAAATGGCTGAATTCATCTGCAATGAAAAAAAGAATTAGACGTTCAAATCTTTACGAATTTACTCAACAATCATCACACCTGTATCGGTACACTTATCCACCAAATAAGCAATCGATCTGTACTCAATTCCCGAATAAAGCGATAACCCAATCTCGCATGTTTTACTAGTTGAATATCCGCTTGTGCAGTTATGCTTTTCGATTTCACTTTTCAGATTGTGTAAAGCCGATTCATTAAGTTCAGGATATGAAAATCCTCTATCACCGGCAAAACCGCAGCAGTTCACGTCTTCTGGAATAATAACGTTGGTTGAACATTTTTCCGCAACTTTAATCAGTTTATTTGTTAATCCCAATTTTGTTACGCTGCATGTCGGATGAATAGCGATGGTTTCGTGTGTTTGGTTGATTGTCAATTTATCAATCAATAAATCATGTATGAATTCTACAGAATCAAACACGTGCAAATTAGAATTACCATTCTTAGCAAGAAAATCTTTGAATGTTTTTACGCATGGGCTCGTATCAAAGAGAATCGGGTACTCTCCATTCTTGGAGGCTGCTTCCAATTCAATTCTTAATTTTTCTGCCATTTGATCGGCTTGATTGAAAAATCCCTTACTCGAAAAAGGCATGCCGCAGCAAAGGTAATTCATGTTGATGGGATATATTACGCGATATCCACCCTTTTCCAATAACCGCAACATTGCTTCGGTTTGATTGTACATCTGCGAACTGCCTTTTGGCAGCCCCATTGTTCTACTTATGCAGCTCGGGAAATATACAACACTTAGTTCAGCGTTTTTACTGTTTGATTTTCTCGGACTTCTCGCAGAATTTGGTAAATACTTATTCCACAATGGCATTGCGCTGAGGGAAACTTTTCTTAACAGTAGAGACGCTTGCTGCATGAAAGTGGAGCCAAGTATTCTGTGAAAAAAATGCACAATTCTAAGCGCAGATCGAATAACTGAAAGTACAAATGAAAAATTACTTGCTATAAAATTAGCAATGTGCAAATTACTATTACTGATTTTATCGCTGCGCAATTCTTTAATCAATTTTCCTGTGTCTATATCAACAGGGCAGGTAGTAGCACATAACCCATCAGTTGCGCAGGTTTTTTCTCCGGAATAATCAAATTGTTTGAGCATAATTTGAAGACGATCGGAATATTTTCCCTCGGTCTTCAATCTAGAAATTTCTCTCCAAACTGCAATTCTTTGCCGCGGAGTTAAAGTCAAATCCTTTGATGGACAATTAATTTCACAGAAACCGCATTCTATGCACTTATCAATAATAGAATTTGCAGCAGGAAGAGGTTTCAAATTCTTTAAATGAATTTCTTGATCAGGATTGATTATTACACCGGGATTCAAAATGTTCTTTGGGTCAAACAGCATTTTAATTTGTTTCATCAAATCGTAAGCCTGCTCGCCCCATTCATATTTTACGAATGGCGCCATGTTTCTTCCGGTGCCATGCTCAGCTTTAAGCGCGCCGTCATACTTTTGGACCACCAATTCAACAACATCATTCATTAAATTTTTATAACGGATCACTTCGTCATGTGAATTGAAATCTTGATTGAACACAAAATGAAGATTGCCCTCGAGAGCATGTCCGAAAATTATGGCCTCGGTGTAATTATACTTTTTGAAGAGCCCTTGAAGTTCGAGCGTGGCGGAAGCTAACTTATTGAGAGGGAAACATACGTCTTCAATAATAACTGTTGTTCCTGTATTTCTCATAGCCCCGACAGAAGGGAAAAGTCCTTTGCGAATTTTCCAAAGTTTTTCGTATTCGGATTTATCTTTTAAAAATTCGAATTCACGTTCCGGTCTTGAATCCTTAACAACACCGGCGATTTTAACTATATTTTGACCGAGCGCATTTTCATCACAAGCAGATGTTTCAACAAGAAGAGCCGCTGAGGTTTTATCCAATTCTTTTAAGTATTGAGGCATACCCGGTTTGTCTTGAACTGATCTAAGAGCGGCGCGGTCCATAATTTCCACCGCATCAACCGGAAAGCTTTTAAGTTTTGAAACGGCTTCACAGGCTTCACCGATATCAGTGAAAATCATTAATGCAGAAGCTTTGAAGGGATTTTCAACAACTGTATTGTAACTTATTTCCGAAATAAAACCCAGCGTTCCTTCAGAGCCGATCATCAAATGCTGTATGATTTCTATTACATCGTCAAAGTCAACCAGTGAATTTAAGCTGTAACCGGTTGTGTTCTTCATTTTGTATTTATGTCGAATTCGAGCGGCGAGTTCAGAATTACTATTTACTGTTTGGCTCATCTGCAACAATTCACTGCAAAAATCAGCTTTTTCTAATTTAAAATTATCGATGCTCTTAATATCTCTCGTATCGAGTGTAGTCCCATCAGCGAATATTATTTTCATTCCTGCAAGAGTATTGTAACTGTTCTGAGCAGTGCCGCAGCACATTCCGCTTGCGTTATTAGCGGCAATCCCGCCAATCATGGCAGAATTTATTGAAGCGGGGTCAGGTCCAATTTTTCTGTTATAACTCTTTAGAATTCTATTAGCGTGCGAGCCAATTACTCCGGGCTCAAGCTGAATTATTTTGCCGTTGTCATCGACTCTAGAATTTTTGAACCCATGCACCAAAACAGCCAAAACAGAATCCGAAATAGATTGACCTGACAAACTGGTGCCGGCAGCTCTAAAAGTAACGGGTATACTCAAATGGTTTGCATGATGAAGGAGATGCTTAACTTCTTCCGCTGAATTTATTAAAACAACAAGTTTGGGAATAAGTCGGTA
>JAHJTX010000251.1 GCA_018829545.1 Bacteroidota bacterium
CATGCCACCCTGGCGTTGTTGACGCAACTGGAAAGATAGTCGATGCCACGAAACATATTAATGGTATGAAAAACGTATTTGGAAATTAAGCTTTGAAGAGCCGCATCTAATGCGGCTTTTTTTATTTACTCACTCAATTTGCAATTCTAAAATGTCAATTAACAATAAATTAAAAGATCACATCCTCGAATCCATTGGAGAAGGCGTTTTTGCTGTTGATAAGAATTTTAAAATAGTCGATCCTGAAAAAGTGTTAAAAGAATACCATACAAGATAAAAATCGAACAAAGAGAGAAAAAAAAGCTGTCAAAAGTTGCAAGGTTTAAATAAATTGCATCAAAAACCTTGCAAAATAATTCAATAAAAAGGTGACAGTAAATGAGAAGTAACTCTCCAAATCAAGATCAACAAAGCTTTTTGTATCAAGGGCTTAAAGAGCTTCTAAACCCGAAAGACCCATTATATCATTTGTCAGAGAAGATACCATGGGAAGCAATAGAGAAATCATTTTCAAAATATTATGTTGATTTTGGTAGACCAGCAAAGCCAATACGCTTGATGGTATCGCTTCTATTATTAAAGCAGATGTACAATTTAGGAGATGAAACGGTATTAGAGCAGTTGGTGCACAATCCATACTGGCAATACTTTAGCGGGGAAAAGGATTTCCAGTGGAAAATGCCTTTAGAGCCAAGCGACTTCGTTCATTTTAGAAAAAGAATAGGCGAAGAAGGAGTAAAGAAGATTTTAGAAATATCAATTAAGCTACATGGCAATGAAGCAATGGAAACAGAAGTAGTAATAGATACAGCGGTTCAAGAGAAAAACATCACATTCCCCACAGATGCAAAACTGCATAAAAAGATAATCGAGCAGTGCAGAAAGATAGCCGGAGAAGAAGGTATCGTACAAAGACAGAGCTATAAGCGGACAGTAAAGAAATTGATTATGATGCAGCGATTTAGAAATCATCCCAAAAACAAAAAGAAAGCAAATGCTGCATCAAGAAAACTAAAGACAATAGCCGGAAGATTAGTACGCGAACTTGAGCGAAAACTGACCGAAGAACAGAAACAGAAATATGAAGGAAAGCTAGAGATATTCAATAGAATATTAAGACAAAAGAAAAACGATAAGGAAAAAGTATACAGTATTCACGAGCCTGAAGTCTATTGCATCTCGAAGGGGAAAGAACACAAAAAATATGAGTTCGGCAAAGGCATCAATCGTAATAACAAAACGAAGCGGAATAATAGTAGGCGTCTATAGTTTAGAGAAGAACGAATACGACGGACACACATTACCAAAAGCCCTTGATCAATGTGAGGAGCTTAGAGGGCAGAGACCAAGAGTAGCGATAGCCGATAGAGGATATAGAGGCAAAACCAGAATAGGAGAAACCGAGATACCGATACCGAAGCCACCCAAGAAAGGAACGAGTGAGTATGAAATGAAAAAAGCAAGAGCAAGATTTAGGCGAAGAGCAGCAATTGAGCCAATTATAGGGCACTTAAAAACAGATTACAGATTAGAAAGAAACTTCTTGAAAGGAGTAATCGGCGACTCGATCAATTTAATGTTAGCGGTAGCAGCGTTTAACTTGAAAAAGTGGATGAGAAAAATGAAAAACTATTTTGGCTTTTTTTTCAAAAGCTTACAAAAATATATTTTTGGATTTATAGAGTCTTATTTCCAAACACAAAATCTAAAAATCACTTTTTAAGGATCGACTAAATAACTATTTTAGTTTCAACAAAAAATGATGTTAAAATAATTATTGAGGCAATTTGAAAAGGGCTTTAAAACACAATCCAAACTTTTTCAAGAAATATCAAATATTAATCTATTTTGAATGGGAGATAATAAGATGATTAGAACGTTATTATTTGCAATAATTTTCCAAATTGGAAATGTTTTCGCACAAACCAGTGATCAAACCCTTAGAAAAATAGGTTTCTTAACTGGTAACAACATTGGCTTAAGTGCGTATAATGATGGTGCAATCTCTGGCTTTCGACAAGGTGTTGATATAAGAGGTGAATGGCCACTTGGAAGTGGTGAAAACTATATTGGGGATATTACGCCATGTCTTGGATTAGAACTACCAGTGAAGGATTACAACGGTGATGGAATTATGGATTCAATTCATTCTGTAATTATTTCTCGTGGACCTAGAAACAATCAAGGAAATGAAAGACATCCAACTTTGGGCTACTTTTGGGGTTTCAATCCAGTAACTGCTTATGTGAATGAAAACTCAAATAGTTTTCCAATTAGCGATGACAACAGTACTTGGCCAGCAAATTGGAACGGTGTTTGGCCTGGACTTTATAATGCTGGAGAAATAGTCGCTGAAAAAGAAGCGTTTTTTAAAATGGATGATTATTGGGATGATGAGTTTAATGAATACTTCCACCCAATTGAATCAGACTCAAGTATTACTGGACATGGAATTGAAGTTTCAGTACGACTTATGCAATTTAATTCTCTTAGTCTAGAGGATGTATTTTTTAGAGTTTATGACATAACAAACAATAGTGACCATAATTATGAAAAAGTGTTTTTGGGCAATGTAACAGGCACTCTAATGGGAGGCGATGGAGATAGTGGTGATGACATGGCTGATTTAGATGATAGTACAGGAATTATCTATTCATGGGATGCTGATGGAATTGGAAATGTTGGACAAAAAACAGCAATAATGTGTGAGGCATTTATTGAGACTCCTTCATTTAATGATATTGGAGAATTTGATTCTTTTTGGCAAGGTAGAAGTCCAGATATGAGCAACGATTCATTGTTGTGGGATAGATTTACTAAACCAAATAGATATAATTATTATCCTCCAATTCCCCAGGACGGTGATTTATTATATAGCACTAAATTGTTTTCACTTAACTCTGGTGAAACAAAGAGGGTAGTTTCAGTTATAGCTTTCGATTATTTTAAGGATAAACTAGAAAACAAAGTATTTTTAGCAGAAGCTATGTGGCATAACCAGTTTAATACTACGCAATTACAAAACAGAATTAAACTCATAAATTTTGCTGAAAATAGTGAGTTCTCAAATGCTGTACCTATCACATGGCAAAGTTCATATGCTGGTGGTAAAGTTGATTTGTATTACTCTGGAGATTTTGGAAAAACATGGAATTTAATCGCGAAATCATTAGCTAATAAAGGGAGTTATGGTTGGGATTCACAACAATCAAATGTTGAAGAATCGGCATTTGGACAAATTAAAATTATTTTGGAAGACGGTTATTTACTTGGTTATTCTACATCAAATAATTTTTTGCTAAACAAGAGTGGAAATGGAAAGCCTAGATTAGAAATATTAAATGAGGATGCATTATATTCAAAAACATTAACTGAAGATAGTGTTGAGTTATTTATTATGGTTGGAGATTCTGAAAAAGAGAATTTAAAATTAAATCTTTATTATAAAACTTCTATTAATGGTTCATATCAATTCATAGAAGGATTGGAATATCCATTCTCAAATATTGCTCATTTGTATAATCTTAATCTTTTAACTATTCCTAACTCGGAGGAGCTATTTATTAAGTTTGAGTTGAAAGATTCTGAAAATGAATTTATTTATGAGACTAGCAGAATTAGTAAACGTAGCGAAAGAGAAGCTAAAACAAATGAGTATATAACAAAAGTTTCTGGTTTTTCTGAAAGTAGTTTTAATGTATATGTTGTGGCTGAATCAGCATTATTACCAGAAAAATATCTTATAACATTTGATGATGCATCTTCATTTGATGATATTTTTTACAATGTTGAAAAAATTTCAGATGGCACTCCTGTTTTAGAAAATGAATTGTTGCAACCAAATGTTGAATCAAAAGTCTTTAATGGAATTGTTTTTGAAACTGACTTTGTTAAAACAAAAGTTGATACAATAAAGTCAAAATGGAATACAAATGTTTCTAAAAATTTTATTTTCTCAATGCAGCCATTTGTAAATCCAGATAGAATCACAGATAATGGTTATGGTTTGCCAAACGATTACAAAATAGTTTTTTATGATAGTATTGTTGATACTTCAATTACTGATACATTGTATAAAACATTACCACCGTTTAGAATTACAATTCCAACTATGCCCGTCAATTTTAAAATATGGAATACAACAAAAAATAGAGAAGTGGATTTTACAGCATTTAATAGCGGCGTTCTTAGTTCAAATTTGAGTATTTGGTTACACGAGGAGAATTTAGCAAATATAAAAAGAACTTGGAGAATGAATATTTATTTACCAGAACCTAATATGGTTCCTGTTGGAAATGGAGGTGATACTTTATATTTAGTTACTCAAAAGGGATTCTCTGTTTATGATTCACTAATAATTGAAAATTTAGTAGTTGGTGTAAAAAGTGAAGACAACATTCCTTATGAATATTCTCTTTCTCAGAACTATCCAAACCCGTTTAATCCATCTACGTCAATACAGTATTCAATTCCAGGAAATGTGAAGAGTGAATTAGTAAATATTAAACTTGTTATATTTGATATTCTAGGAAGAGAAGTTGTAACACTAGTAAACAAAAATCAAAAAGCGGGAAATTATGAAGTAAACTTTGATGCCAGCAATTTGAGCAGCGGTGTTTATCTTTACAGATTAAATAGTGGTAGCTTCACAAAATCAATGAAGATGCTACTTTTAAAATAGTGCCAAATGTCCCCTCAGAAATGATTAAATTCGAAAAAACTGAGGAGACAAATGGAACTAAGAAGAACGGAGATTAGCAGAAGGCAAATTAAAAGCAGCGAGGGAGAGTTCATATGGGAGTTAAAAAACGCATATGAACTATCTCCCAAACTGAGTGAACAAATACTGATAAAAGCTAAAGAAAGTTGCTACGAGAGTATCATTTAAACGAAGGGCAGATTGAAGTAACCGTAATCGGGCTAGAAGAGAGGAGCGGGAAACTGATCGAGAAAATGCAGAAAAAGAAAGTGAGACTAACCGTAGATAATGGACTGGAAGATATAGAGGCGAAAAAAGAATACGGACGAATAGGCTTATGTTAATTCCGCCTGAAAATTGACCAGGTTACGATTACGAAAAACCATAAGCAATAATTATTCACAAGTATTTTTATTCCCGGCTGTTATTAAACGGTCGGGATTTATTAAATTAGAATCAATATCTAACAAAATTAATGTTTCAGACATGAACGAAATGCTCGGCAATCAATATTTTATGGCGCGGAATTATCCGGCTGCAGAAATTGAGCTTGAGAAGAGTCTCGAAAAATTTCCTGCTCATAAAGGAATCCGCCGAAAACTGATTGTTTGTTATACTCAAACCGGAAAAGTTAGAAATGCGCTTCAAGCATTTCTTTCACTAGCAAAAGAGGATATTGATTTTATAATAAATGCAGATCCCATAGAGGATGACTGCCCTTGTCCCGAATTAGTGGAAAAGATGAACAGCTTAGAACCTCAGCTTGATTCGTTGGATAGAGAGATTGTTGCAGGAATACTTTGGTTGTATTGCGATATTGAAAAATCATTGCAGCATTTTGACAATGCAGTAAAATTCAATAATGACGACCCAACTGTTCACGCCGCAGTAAAATTAATCTCTTCTAAACTCAAATCTATTTCGTCAAACCAGGTTCTTTAGTTCCGTACTGGAATAAACAAGAAAATGATTAAATGATGTGTCATCATCGATTCTATTTTTCGTACGTTTATATGAATCACAATAGACAGACTTATTATGAATGAAATGCTCGGTAATCAATATTTTATGGCAAGAAATTATACACTCGCCGAGGCAGAGTATCTTAATGCCTTCGATCAAACGCCCGAAAGCATTGAGCTAAAGAAAAAGTTAATTATTTGTTTTACTCAGACAGATAAATTAAACCAAGCCGTTGATTATGCTTTAGAATTAGCAAAAACCACTTCACATTTTTAGTTAGCACAAAACCAGAACAAGATGATTGTCCATGCAAGGAATTAGTTGAAAAGATGAAATTGACTTGCACAGAAAGTCCCGACGACAATGTTCGGCTCGGAATATTATGGCTTCTCTGCGAGCCTGCGAATGC
>JAHJTX010000252.1 GCA_018829545.1 Bacteroidota bacterium
GAACTAAATTTTTCAATTGTGGTCGCGGCAAGAAACGAAGAAAATAATCTTTCCTTTCTTGTTGATGCATTATTGAAATTAAATTATCCTTCGCACAAATATGAAATAATATTGATTAATGATCATTCCGCTGACAACACGCTAAAATTAATGAATGAGTTGGCGTTACAGTCAATAAATGTAAAAACGTTGAATCTTGATGAGCATGATGACAAAGGGAAAAAGGCAGCGCTGACGAAAGCAATTGCAAATGCAAAGCACGAATACATTATGATAACCGATGCTGATTGTTTACCGAATGACAATTGGTTATGCGCATTCGCAAAAGTATTTGCAGAAGGAAACGATTTTGCATTCGGAATTTCACCTTATATTAAAACTATTGGTTTCATTAATTCCCTTACGAGATTTGAAAATTTGAAATCACATCTGTTAACATTTGGAGCGGCAAATTTAGGGCTGCCGTATTCCGCTTCTGCAAGAAATTTTGGATTTAAGAAAAGCAGTTTTGAGAAAATATTCGGATACACAAATACAAAAGAAACCATTGGCGGTGACGATGATTTGCTGATCAGAGAAGCTGTAAAGAATAAAATGAAAATCGGACTTGTAACCAGCGAAGATGCTTTTGTTTATACACATTCAAAAGAAAATTTTAGAGATTATCTTGCTCAGAAAGCAAGGCATACTTCAACATCACTTCATTATCATCTCAAACACAAAATACTATTGGGCATTTGGCACATTTCAAATATTGCGGTGTTACTGTCCATACTCTTATTTCATTTTAGCGAAATATTTTTACTGCCGACTTTAGTAAAATTTATTCTTGATTCTCTATTAGTGAACAATTTCAGCAGGCAGTTTGGATATAAATTCAATCTATTACAATTCTTGTATCTCAACATTATTTATGAATTTCTGATTGTCCTTAATTTTTTCAGCGCGAAAAAGTATTCTAATAAATGGTCATAATTATATAAATTTGAAGCCATCATTTAGGTGTGATTATGGAATATAAAATTTTAGCGGAAATTGCAGTTGAAGCAAAAAAACTAGCTTATGCGCCCTACTCAAAATTTCATGTCGGCGCTGCGCTCTTGACTGCAGACGAGACAGTTTATCGCGGAGCAAACATCGAAAATGCTTCATACAGTTTAACCGTCTGCGCAGAAAGAACTGCTTCATTCACGGCGGTTCTTCAGGGCGAAACTAAATTCAAAGCAATTGCAGTCGCAGGCGATTTAGATGATTTCATTACGCCATGCGGAGCCTGTCGTCAAGTACTGATTGAACTGTGCGGAAGCGAACTTGATGTTGTACTTGTGAATTCATCAAATGAAATTAAAGTGATCAAACTCGAAGAACTACTTCCTCTTTCTTTCGGAGGAGACGCGCTGAGAGAATTTCAAAATAATAAATAGAGAATTATGGTAGAGTTTACTCCTCATTCATTTCCAGTCGAAACAGGCTGGATAGAAGTTATATCCGGCTGCATGTTCAGCGGGAAGACAGAAGAACTAATCAGAAGATTACGAAGAGCAAAAATTGCGAATCTCGAAGTAAAAATTTTCAAACCCGAAATTGACAACCGTTATTCCGAAGGCGAAATTGTTTCTCACAGTGAACAATCACTTCCATCAGTTGTTGTAAATAATTCTAAAGAAATTTTAATACAGTCGAAAGATGCGCACGTCGTAGGAATTGACGAAGCTCAATTTTTTGACGCCGATTTAATTGATGTTTGCCGGGAGCTTGCAGATCAAGGGAAGCGCGTGATTGTAGCGGGACTTGATATGGATTACCGCGGAATTCCTTTTGAACCAATGCCGCAACTGCTTGCCACTGCGGAATACATCACAAAGGCGTTGGCTATTTGTGTTGTTTGTGGAAACCCGGCAAACAGAACACAGCGAACAATTAAATCAGAAGATAGAGTTTTGGTCGGCGCAACGGGAAGTTACGAAGCGCGCTGCCGTAAACATCATTATATCCCTTAAGCATAAGGAACGCCATGGATATTCTTGGAATTCTCAGAGGTATACTCGGATTATCGCTTCTCATTGGAATCGCTTATTTGTTTTCAAATAATAAAAAGCGAATTGATTGGCGTTTGGTTCGGAATGGAATTTTAATACAACTTACTCTAGCTATTTTTTTAATTAAAGGCGATGCGCTCGGAGAATTTTTCTTCATACTGGCTTGGCCTAAATATGTATTTTCGATAATAAGCAAGGGATTTGTGCAGGTTCTGGATTTTACCACCGAAGGGGCGGCGTTCATTTTCGGAGACCTTGCAAAATCTCCCGGCGCAGATGGCAGCATGGGATTTTTCTTTGCGTTTCAAGTGCTCCCAACAATAATATTTTTTGCCAGCTTGATGTCGCTGCTTTATTACCTGGGCGTTATGCAGAAAGTTGTGCAAGGTATGGCGTGGGTAATGGCTAAGCTAATGGGAACAAGCGGCGCTGAATCGCTTTCGTGTACGGCAAATATTTTTGTCGGACAAACCGAAGCGCCATTGATGATAAAACCATTTCTTAAAGGAATGACTAAAAGCGAACTGCTAACAATTATGACCGGAGGAATGGCAACAATTGCGGGCGGCGTAATGGCAGCTTATGTTCAAATGCTTGGGCAGTCATTTTCAGAATCAATGGGAATTCCTCTTGGTGAAGCGAGAGTGCTTTTCGCATCTCATCTTCTAGGCGCAAGCGTTATGGCTGCTCCCGCAGCGTTGATACTTTCAAAAATATTGTTTCCTGAAACAGGCGAACCCGAAACTAAAGGTACTGTGAAAATTAAGGTGGAAAAAAATGCTTCGAATATTGTTGAAGCAGCTGCATCGGGCGCTGGCGAAGGACTTAAATTAGCGCTAAATGTCGGAGCTATGCTTCTAGCTTTTATCGCGCTTATCGCAATGCTTAATTCCGGATTGGAACTTATCGGAGATTTGACCGGAATCAATACTTTGCTTGCAGATAAATACGGACAGCCGTTAAACATGCAATTGGCTTTAGGAATGCTGCTGCAGTTTGTCGCATTTGGAATAGGAGTTCCTTGGGATAGCGCAATTAATTTCGGAAGTCTCGTGGGATTAAAAGTCGTATTGAATGAATTTGTTGCATATTTCGAATTGAGCAGTTTAATAAGCAAGCAAGTTCTTGTTGATCCGAAAACAATATTGATGGCAACTTACGCCTTATGTGGTTTTGCGAATTTCAGTTCTATTGCAATTCAGATTGGAGGCATTACACCGCTTGCACCTGATAGAAGATCAGATCTTGCGCAGTTAGGTTTGAAAGCCGTTCTCGGCGGAACAATGGCTACACTAATGACAGCCACTTTAGCCGGAATGTTATTTTAAGCAAATTGGAAAAAATGAAAAATCTCGATTTTAAATACGAAGAGTTAATTGCCGCTATTAAAAAGGTTGCTCCATTTAAACCGCAAATTGCTCTCGTGCTTGGCAGCGGATTAGGCGGCTTCGCTAAATCAATTAAAACCGTAAAATCAATCCCTACTTCCTCCCTTCCGAATTATCCAAAATCAACAGTGCAGGGACACGAAGGATTCATCCACTTTGCCGAGTATAAAAAGAAAAAACTTTTACTCTTTCAAGGAAGAATTCATTTGTATGAAGGATATCACATTTCTAAGTGTATTCTGCCTTCATACATATCTAATAAATTGGGAGCGGAATATCTGCTTCTCACAAACGCAGCGGGCGGTGTTAATACAAATTTCATACCCGGCGATTTAATGCTCAACATTTCCATGAATGCGATCAATATTAAAAAAGAATTAACAGACTTGTTCGGTATTGCAACTATTGAGCAAAAGAATCAATTAAGTGATTTCCCAAATGCAAACTTTAATTCAATTATAATAAATGCCGCGCTCGAAGAAAATATTCATATCAAGGAAGGAACATACTGGTTTGGGAAAGGACCTTCTTACGAAACACCTGCCGAAATTAGAATGGCTGCTAAACTTGGCGCAGATGCTGTTGGCATGTCCACAGTTCACGAAGCTGTTTACGGAGCGGCATGCGGAATGAAGGTAAGTGCAATTTCTTTAATCACAAATTTTGCAGCAGGAATCTCCCCGAATAAATTATCCCACCAAGAAGTAATGGAAACAGCCGATCTCGCAAAAGAAAAATTTGAACGGCTTGTAAAAAGAATTATTACTCTGCTGTAACAACTGCTTTTATATGGAACACGATAAACGCTGATGCTTCGCAACGGGTATTCGCTTTGCGCGCTACTGCGGACAAGCGGCAACAGTTTGTTATCAAAATTCCCGAAGTCTAA
>JAHJTX010000253.1 GCA_018829545.1 Bacteroidota bacterium
TGCAAACGGCGGGAAGAACTGCTAGAAACGTTGAAGGCATTGTTATTATGTATGCTGCAAAAATAACTGAGTCAATGAGAAAAACAATTGAAGAAACCACTCGCCGTAGAAAATTACAGGAAGAGTATAACGAAGTAAATAAAATCACGCCGAAGACGATTTATAAAAGCAGGGAGGAGATTCTTTCTTCAACTTCAATTGCGGACATGCGGAAAAAGGATGACGATAGAGAAATCGCTTCGTTCACAAAGGTTGCCGAACCTGTAATTAGATACATGACGAATGAGCAAAAACACGATTTAATTGAGGAAATGACAGAGGAAATGTTGAATGCTGCAAAGGATTTAGAATTTGAAAAAGCTGCCAGACTTCGGGACGAAATCGAAAAGTTAAACGCTCTAATTAAATAGTTCTGAAAGACAAATTATACTTTGTGCGTTTCATATATCTGAATTAAATTCCCGCACGTATCATCAAACACTGCAACAGTAACTTCTCCCATTTTTGCCGGTTCCATCGTGAAAACTACTCCAAGGCTTTTCAATCTCTCAAATTCGGTTTCAATATTATCAACGGCAAATGCAGTTAGAGGAATTCCCTGTTCAAAAAGCGCTTTTTGGAATGTACTCACGGCTGGATTGCTGTTTGGCTCAAGAACTAATTCTATTTCATCAGGCGCATCCGGTGAAACAACAGTCAACCATTTCGCATTGCCAAATGCTATTTCGGTTTTCTTTGTAAAACCAAGCGTCTCAGTATAAAACTTCAGAGCTTTATCCTGATCATTTACGTAAACGCTGCTAAGTTTGATCTTCATGAATTCTCTCTTTAATTAATTTAATGTCCCTAATTCAATTAACCGGATTATGTTTGATTTATTCTGAAACCACAGCGCTTAATAATCCTACTCCTTCAATCCCGCCTTCCATCTTATCTCCTGGTACAACTTTTCCCACTCCTGAAGGTGTTCCGGTAAAAATTAAATCTCCTTTTTCAAGCGTCATTTTTGAAGAAATGAATTTAACGATTTCAACAGGGGAGAATAGCATCAAATCAAGCGTTGAGTCTTGTAAAATCTTCCCGTTAACATCAAGATAGATTCTCTCTGTGCCAGTCAATTTGAAATTTTCTTTGAGAACAACTTCGGAAATCACTCCTGAAGTATCAAAAACTTTTGCCAGTGTCCAAGGTTGACCATTATCCTTTAATTTGTTTTGAATATCCCGCAGCGTCATATCAAGCCCAACTGCGTATCCATAAATGGCATTTTCTGCGGAAATGTCATCAGCATTTTTTACGGTTTCTCCGATAACAAGAACAAGCTCAATCTCATGGTGCATATCGGTTGAGTATGGAGGGTGAATAATTTTGCTGCCGGATTCAACTAGACAAGAAGCCGTTTTTAAAAATATTATCGGAAATTCCGGGATTTCGTTTCCTAATTCAGCTGCGTGAGCGGCATAATTTCGTCCTACACAGATTACTTTTCCAATGCGAATTTTCTCATCATTATTTCTAATTTTTGCAAATTCCATAACTTGATCCCTTGTGAATAATATTGTCAAAAATAAAGATATTGTCCTCTGCAAACAACAATGTTATAATTGGAATGATTATCTTCGCAGCAAAAATGATTAAAAAGAGGAAAACTTGAAAGATAAATGGGATGAGAGATACGCGCAAAGTGAATATGTGTACGGAACTGAGCCGAATGAGTTTGTTAAGGAATCTCTAAAAGATATTAATACGGGAAGAATTTTATTCTTGGGCGAAGGAGAAGGCAGAAATGCAGTCTATGCAGCAACACTTGGATGGAAAGTTGACGCCGTTGATTATAGTTCATCCGGAAAAGCTAAAGCAGAAAGCCTAGCAAAGCAACATGCTGTTGAAATAAATTATATGCTTTCTGATCTGGCAGACTTTTCTCCCGAAAAAGAAAGTTATGATGCAATTGTGTTGGTATATATTCATCTTCCAATTGAATTAAGAGAGAAAGTACATTCCAAGGTTATTCAATCTCTTAAAAGAGGAGGAGTAATAATTTTAGAAGCTTTTGAAAAAGAGCAGATTAAAAATACTAGCGGCGGACCCAAGAACATTGATTTGCTTTATTCCTTGGAAGATGTTTTTACAGATTTCCAGGATTTGGATGTTAAGGTTTTTTCAAAAGAAAAAGTAGTACTCCGCGAAGGCGCCTTACATGAAGGAAATGCAGATGTCGTGAGGTATCTTGGGGTGAAGCCTTAAATGACTGTAGAGCCGTCCGACACGAATTACACGAATTTGCGCTAATGGAATAATCCAAATCGATTAAAACTGTATTAATTATACAGCAAATTATAATCCTTCACTTTGGCGGCATTCCAAAAATTTTCCGGAATTACTTTCCAATTTCCATAAGCTTTGGGAGTAACTTTTCCTTTATTCTCAATCCATTTCATCAGATAGTAACGCAAGTCCTTGTCCGTTGAGGTAATAACTCGCTCGCTCAATTTATCCGCAGGAATTCTTGCTCCTTCGACCAAGTGCCCGCCGCCTCCATTACCGCGATATGAATTTACCGCAACCTTAAATTTCTTATCGAGATTGAATTCACTTCCGTCTGTAAATTGTTCAATTCTAATTTTTTTTCCAATTGGCTTTGTAACATCAACGGTGTAATCAATTCCAAAAGCGGAATCAAAGTTATAAAAACGATAGTTTAGCTCCGCCCTTCCTGACCGGTTGCTTAGAATAAGATCGCCATTTTCATTCCGCCTAAATTGAAGCAGATTATCTTCGGGTGAATCCATTGTGTTAAACCAGGATGCGTAGGAATACTCCAAATAATCTTTAATTTCCTGCCCGGATAATTCCATTGTGTAGAGCAGGTTTTCATATCTATATAGATTAAACATATCGCCCACAGTTACAATTCCGGAATCAATAATGCTGTCCATAGAAAGCGGGGCAGTGAGCGAAATATCCGCTCCGGTTAAATCCATCTGAATAGTATGGATTAAATCGGTGAATGAGGAATTTCCAAAAATTGATTCCCGCGCGGAAATAGAAGAGGTGAATTCCCCAATAGTTCTATTGACATATTTTTGTGTCTCGTCAAAAGCGTAGTTAAACTTAGATAAAAAAATTGGATCTGGCTGGTAATCTTTCATTTCGATTATGCTGCCCGAAATGTCTTTGTTCCATACATTATTCGTAGAATCGAAATTGAACGTGACATCGGCTACAGCTACATTTCTTGCCGAACTTGTACCGCCGAGAATTAAAACTTTGTCTCCAAAATTATTTTCAACGTATTTATTCCAACCGTGATGATCATGTCCAACATAAACCATGTCAAATCCCGGAACGCGTTTAGCCACAAGTTCGGAAGCGTTTTCATTTTTATAAGTTGTATCCGCTTGCTCTGCATAAGTATAATCAACTCCGGCGTGAAATAATCCAACTAATAAATCGGGATTTTCATTCGCTTGTATAATGCGCGCCCATAACTCTGCGGTTTCAATCATATCCTCGAAAAGTATTCCAGACCAAATATTTTGAGGCAGCCATTTGGGAATTGCCGGAGTAATTAATCCTAAAACGGCAATTTTTAATCCTCTCTTTTCGATCACGGTGTATGGTTGGAAATATGGCTCTTTCGATTCAACGTGAACAGCATTTGCCGCCAGCCATGGGAAGTTAATAGATTTATTAAATTTATCATAAACTGGATGACCCGTTTCAATATCGTGGTTCCCCACAGTCCCGGCATCATATTTCATGTAGTTCATTACATCGGAATATACATGCGATTCATTAGGCGCTTCATAGTTGTAATAATAAACAGCGGGCGTGCCCTGCAATATATCGCCGTTACTGAGAAGTATAACGTCTTGATTTTGTTTTTCTCTCTCGCTTTGGACGTAGCTGTAAACTTGCGCTAAAGAGCCGTTTGATGGAACGCCTTCGGTAAAATCAAATGGAAATATTTTCCCATGTTCATCAGTTGTTTGGATTATTTTAATATTTACCTGCTGCCCGTAAACAGCAGAGGTAATTGAGATGAATAGAAATAATCCAAAAAAAATTCTTTTTGCGGTTGCCATACAACTCTCAACTTAAGGTTGATATTCAATTATTTAGAAACTCAATCCAAATATACAAGCGAAATATAAGCATAATAGAAAAAGTGATAAAATCCATCATCTTCCGACAATGATTTTGCTTTCCCCAAAAGTCAAATTCGCACTTCAATTTACTTAAACATACCATGACTCATATTTAAATCGCGTCTCATAGTGAAACACGCCCTTATTTTAAAAAGTTCATAATGTTTCGAAAAAGACCGAATAACGAAGGAAATATTGTGGCACTGCTTTTGACGCATTGGGCTAGGTTACACTAAAAACAATCAAAAAGGAAATGAGATGAGAACAGCAATCAACCAGCTAAAAGCTGCAATACTAATCGGGATATTTATCTCGGGAACGATGTTTGCCGGCAACTCAAACGGCTCCAAAGATAAAGTGAAAGATTACACCAGCATTGCTCAAGTAAGCAATAATTACAGCGCCAATGGAACAAATATTTCAATAATTAATCCGAAATTGAATCCCCCAGCGCGCAAAACTTATTATACCGGAACATTCCGGGGAACATTAAACGGAAATGACGTAAAATTCTATTGTATAGATTTGGGTCGTTATCTTGCAACAGGCCAAGATTATTGGGATGAAGGGAGTACTCCAGCAGAAATTACTTTTATTCTCAATAATTATTTTCCATACACAAGCAATCCAAATGCATTATCAAATTTAAATTATGAGGCGGCATCTGTTCAAGTTGCAATTTGGCATTTCAGCGACGGTCTAGATATCTCCTCGGTCAATAATAATAACACCGTACGCGACAGAGCTTTAGCAATCGCAGCAGACGCCTCTGCGAATCACAATAATGAAAAACCAATACAAACATTGGTTATAGAGACTACATCAAATTCATGGATTGTTGGTTCAACGGTTCCATTTACTCTTAAAGCTAAGGATGTGGATGGCGTACCGGTTGCCAACAAAACAATTTTAATCTCATCCAGCCTTGGGGTGTTATCTCAAACTAGCGTAATTACAAATCAGGATGGTGAAGCGTTTTTTACTCTAACAAATAATGATGTTGGACAAGTTACTGTTTTTGCAACTGCAGATGTTCAAATTCCTCATGGTACAAGATATGTTCATAAGAGTAATCCAGATGGAAAACAAAAACTAGTTTTAGCCACACCTGAAATTGACACAAGACAAACTCAAAAAACTGTTAGCTTTTTTGAACAGGAAGAGCAAGAAGCTGATTTAATGATCGAAAAGTTAGTTGATAATTCCAGTCCTGATAATGGAAATAATATTACCTATTCAATAAAAGTAACCAATAATGGACCCGCAGACGCGGATAATGTAAGAGTTTCCGACGTACTGCCGCAGGGTTTAGAATTCGTTTCATCTTCGGTTTCTCAAGGAAATTATGACAATTCAATCGGGACATGGGATGTTGGACAAATTGAAAATTCAGGCTATGCGACTTTAACGATCACTGCAAAAGTTAATCTTGAAACATTCGAGAAAATAGATCTTGGCGCTGCAGAAGGATTCAATTTATTCTTATTTGGTGATTTGAGCCAGCCATCAGCAGACACAGAAGGCAGAATGGCTATCGGCGGGAATGCACATCTATCTAATTATTCTGTTGGCGCAGCTCTTTCCGGAAGCGGAAATCAGGATGTTTTAATTGTTGGCGGACACTTAGAATTTATTAGCGGTGGAGTTTACGGAGGAAATGTGGTTTATGGCGTTTCAACAAATCTACACGCAACTTATTATCCTGTAACAATATTTGACGGCACTCTTCGCCAAGACACACCAATAGATTTTGATGCAGCAGAAGCAAGCTTGAAATCATTATCCACAGATTTAGCAGGATACTCTGCTACCGGTTCAACTGATTTTGAATGGGGAAATTTAACTTTAACCGGTAACGATCCTTTCTTTAATGTATTTGATTTATCCGGCGACGATCTATCCAATGCATACGGAATGACAATTGATGTTCCTAATGGATCGGTTGTTTTGGTAAATATCAGCGGTGACAATATTGATTGGAACGGCGGACTTTTTGTTAACGGCACCGCTCTTAGCAATGTTCTTTACAACGTTTACGAAGCAAACAATCTAAAAATACAAGGAATTGATATACGCGGCAGCCTTTTGGCGCCTTATGCAAATCTTCACTTTCCTAGCGGTGTTATAAATGGACAAGTAATTGCTCAATCAATGGCCGGGTCGGGTCAGTATAACTCAGGTCAATTCAACGGCACTTTATTTAATGGTAATGTTCCTTGCGATCCGAACATAACAAACTGCTCAGAAATTATTGCCTCTTCAGTTGTTGACCCTAATCCTGACAATAACTCAGCTTGTGTTGAAGTAATTGTAAGTTCAGATTACAACGATGAACAGACAAACGAAGATACACAGGATTGGGAATTAGTGAATAATCTTCCGATTAACGAAATGATTTGGTCACTGGGAAATGATTCTGAAGGCAGAATGCTTGCTGGAACAATTGGCGGCAAATTATATACTTCAAATGACGGCGGCGAAACATGGACGGTGCTGAATGAATCAATGCACGTAGGATTTATTTGGGACATCGCTACTAATCAAGATGGAGATATATTCCTAGGAACAGAACAAGGCATTTTCTTTAGTACAGATGATGGCGGAAACTGGTCTGGTCCTGTAGGCGGTGCGTATGACATTAGATCACTAGTCTTTGATAATTCGGGAAATCTTTACGCCGGAACATGGGGATATGGAATTCTTAAATCAACAGATAATGGAAACGAATGGTCAGCGGCTAATGCTGGCTTAACAAATCTTGCAATTCATGCTCTCACTATCGATGCTAATTCAAATCTTTACGCAGGATCATTTGGCGGCGGTGTTTTCAAATCTACTGATTTAGCTGGATCGTGGGAAAAGACAAATATTGGATACGATTTTATTTGGGATTTAGATGTTACCAGCACCGGCAACGTTTATGCAGCCACATACGGCGCTGGTGTTTTTAGAACAGTTGATAACGGTACAACTTGGGAACAAGTAAACAGCGGTCTCGATGCACTATTTACATACTCTGTTACAGTTGACGCTTCGAACAATGTTTACGTGAGCACTTGGACAGGCGGAGTATACTTCCTGGAAAGCGGCTCTTCTTTTGGAAAGCGCAGCACTGGAGATGCTACGGCAACTATTTCGTGGTCCCAATTAGGGATGACTTCACAAAATGTAAGTTCGCTGATGATTAACAAAGCAACCTCTGTTGTTTACGCCGGAACTAAGAACGGAACAATTTACAAGAAAAAACAAACGGGCGTTACTTCGGTTAATGATTTAACAATGCCGGAAAAATTCGAACTCAGCCAGAATTATCCGAACCCGTTTAATCCTTCAACCACTATCGGATTCTCAATATCGAAAGAAGGAAGCTACACAGTAAAAGTATACAACTTAATTGGAGAGGAAATCGCAACATTATTAAACGAAAATCTTAACCCTGGTTTCTACAATGTGAACTTCAACGCAGATAATGTGGCTACAGGAATGTACATCTACAGATTATCTGGGGATAATGTAAACATTACAAAGAAAATGATGCTGATTAAATAAAATCTCTCAAATCATAAAACGGCGGCGGGAATTTTTCTGGCTGGGGAAAATTCGTAACCGCCGTTTTCCTTTTTAAACTACACCACAAAACAAAACTATTATCCAAGCATAGCAGATTTTAGAAATTGATGTAACGGCTTACCTGCAAAATAATACTTCATAAGTGTTTCAGCTAAATTCTTGGAAGTTAGCTTTTCAGCGCCGAGTATGGCATAATAATAAAACTGTTTGTTGGCAATTAATGGCTGCGTTTTTACAGCTTCTTGAAGCTCCTGGGGAATTCTTTTATTCTGCTCACCGTGTATTTTGCCAAACAACTTCTTGAACTCCTTATCTTCAATCAGCAATTTGAAGCCATCCATGTTATCCGAAATTGACCGACGAATGTTTTGAACCTGGTCTTTATCCAAAAAGTGAGCGCCACCGTAAAACCTTATTTCCTCAGCTTTAAACTCGAGATAAATTCCGGGTGTAGTAAAGTCCTTTCTCCCTCCAGGAGATATCACGGCAGATGCATAAGTCTTATAGGGAAGTTTATCTTTACTGAAGCGCGCATCTTTGTAAATTCTAAAAACAGCATCCTTTGTTGTGAGGTTTATTTCCTCATCATCCTCATGGATTCTGTGGATCATCTCCTGAATGAAATTTTCAAAAGGCAGTTTAACCGAATTCTCGAAGCGCTTTTTATTCTCATTGAACCAATCTCTGTTATTATTATTGGATAAATCTTTTAAAAATTGTATGAAGTCATGCGTGAAATAGCTCATGTAATTCTCCTGTTTTTTGAATCGAATAAGATTTGGCAATAATAAATCATTTGGATTAAAAAAAAAATTATAAACGATGACTAATTTCGACTAAAAACGATTAATCATTAACTCAAGAACCATCCCTTGATTTGCATCAAAATAGATAGAACGCTTCATTGTGAGACATCGGAGATTCCCCTTTGAGCAGAATATCTTCGAAAACAGAGGAAAAACAAATCTTTTTGTTTGGCACTTCATTTGAACAACTATAATAAAATTGATTAAAAAAATAGGGGAAATAGTTAAGGAAGCAAAAATTTTCAAATACACAGACAACAGTTTTTAAGGAATTTTTATAAACCAGTATTTCTTGGGGATGTTCTTTTATTGATGCGGATGCAATTACGAATTAAATAATGCTTGCAATATAGTCCTACTTTTTTCAATATAACGGCGGTGGGAATTTTTCTGGCTGGGGAGGATTCCCTGTCCGCCGTTTTCCCCTTAAAAAGCCATACCTCCCAAATCACAAATAATAAATTATCAAATCAATGTGCATGAATTTGTGTGTTTTGGCATTTTTAGTTAATTTTGTACCCTTTGTAAAATAGAGGTTATAATGAAAAGAACGTTTCAACCAAGTAATCGTAAGAGAAAGAATAAACACGGATTTCGCGCCAGAATGGCTACCAAGAACGGAAGAGCCGTTTTAGCTAGAAGAAGAGCGAAAGGAAGAAAAAGATTAACAGTTAGCGACGAAGTATAATTGAAAGAATTTAGTCTCTCTAGAAAAGAGAGACTTACAAAAAAAAAAGATTTTCAAACTGTTTATTCTGCCGGAAGAACCATTATATCGAATAGCCGATTTTTTAAGGCTATTTTTTATTTAGAGCATTCCGAAGAAGAAAGCGGAATTAAAGTTGCGTTTGCTGTTCATAAAAAGTCTGGAAATGCAGTTTGGCGAAACAAAGTAAGAAGATTGCTAAGAGAGGCTTTTAGATCAAATAAAAAAATACTCGGCGGATTTCCCGCAGACCAGAAAATGCTTCTGGTGTTTTCTAATTATTCGCTGAACAAAAAAAAACACCCAAAACTAAAACTAAACGACTTACTTCCAAGTGTCATTGAATTGATGAATAAAATTAAGGCTGTAATTTAATGCAGACCGCGGTATTGAATTTCAGCGCTCTCCAAGATTTAATCACTTAAATTTTCTGTGTTAGTTAACGATTGTATTTAATCTATGTTTTGAGTTTTATCATACTAAAATTTTGGAAAAGAAATGGATAAACAAACCACTTCAGCATTTATTCTTATAGGAATAATTCTTGTAATTTGGCTGTATTTTAATTCGCCTCAACCACCTCCGCCCATTCCCATTCAGCAAGATACTACATTAACCGGTTCGCAAGATCAACTTGCTAAAAAGAAGCAGGCTCAACCAGTCGATGAAGCTAAAGAACTTGAAGCTGAAGCAATCTCTGATGCCGCGGTATTTAGTGATTCTAAATTGCCAGAAAAAGTAATTACAATAGAGAACGATCTTGTTCGCCTGGAACTTACTACCAAAGGCGCGCGAATCAAAAAATATTATCTAAAGAATTATAAGACTTGGTATTACAGGAATATTGAGGATACAACCGATTTTTATAATCGTCACGTTCAGTTGATTAATCCTTTCGATGGCGGCGATCTGAATCTTGTATTCGTTAGTAAAGAAGGCAAACTGGTAAATACTTCGAAACTGGATTTTTCTTCTAACGCTGAATTATATGATTACAGCATTTCGGGTTCGGATTCTCTTTCCGTAACATACGAATACAAAATTGCTGAATACGAATATTTAAGAAAAACTTTTGTTTTTTACGGCAACGATTACAATTCCCGCGTTGATGTTGAGCTTGTAAACATGCAAGATTTTATTAGTGGCATGCGTTACGATTTTGAGTGGGCGCACGGAATTAATTTTGTTGAGGCAAACTCTGTTGATGAATCGACTTATGCAAACGCAAGCGCATATTCCGGCGGCGAGCAGGTTATTATTGATGCAACTGATGCAGGGGAAGTTGAAAAGAAAACTATTTCCGGCAAAGTTGACTGGATCGGCGTAAGGAACAAATATTTTGCCGTTATCATTTCTCCATTTAATGTTGATGACGAAGGCGGCGCCCGATTTGAAGGCAGCTTTAAACAATCCGGCAATCAACAAACAAGAGAATATTATAACTCTAGTTTGATAGTTCCCTTTAAGAGCACTACTTATCAAAAGGACAGCTTCAATTTATTTATTGGACCAATGAAGTACGATTTGCTTAAGTCGTATGAAAAAAATTATGAAGCATTTTATGATTTCGGAAGTTTCTTTGGGCTTAAGTTTATTACCAGACCAATTTCGGAATATATTTTACTGCCCTTGTTTACATTTCTTCATCAGTTTATACCCAATTACGGCTTTGTGATTATTGTCTTTTCAATAATTATCAAATTCGGTTTGCATCCGCTCACCAAGCAGAGCTATAAATCGATGAAAAGGATGCAGCAGCTTCAGCCAAAAATTACCGAGTTAAAAGAAAAACATCAGGGCGATCAGCAGAAAATTCAAAAGGAAACAATGAAGCTGTATTCCACCTACGGAATAAACCCCGCGGGAGGATGTCTTCCAATGCTGCTCCAGATGCCGATTTTGTTCGCGCTCTTCACGTTTTTTAACGTAGCAATTGAAATACGGCACGAGCCCTTTATATTTTGGATTACGAATCTCTCATCGCCGGATTATATTTTTGATCTTCCATTTGTAATTCCTTTGGTTGGAATAAATAAAATTACAGGGCTGGCTCCGCTGCTTGGTATTACAATGTTTCTTCAGCAGAAGATGAGCATAAAGGACCCAAGTCAAAAGGCGCTTGTTTATATTATGCCAATTATGTTTACGTTTGTTTTCATGAGTTTTTCATCGGGACTTAATCTTTATTATTTCCTTTTCAATCTTCTTTCAATTGGACAGCAGTATTACATAAATAATTATGGTAAAGATGAAGAATTGATTCCTGTAAAAAATCCCGGCAAAAAAAGCGGGTTTATGTCAAGAATGATGGAAGCAGCCGAAAAGCAATCTCAGGCGCAAAAGCAAGCTCAGAAAAAAAGAAAATAAATTAACTTTTTCTATAAAAAACCCAATTCCTATATTTTGGTGTTGGGTTTTCTTTTTTTTTCGTAATCAATGCTCAAAACAATCAAACATATAATCATCACAATATTTTTTCTGCCTGCACTTTTTAGCGCCCAGAATATTTACGAAATCGAGTTTAGCTTACAAGAGATACGCCTTCCATTCGGTTTAACTGCTTACGAAACCTCATGTACACCAGAGGTATCTTTAGTTCTAAGCGGTGGCGGGGCAAGAGGTTTGGCGCAGCTAGGCGCACTCCGGGCGTTGGTCGAAAATGAATTACCGATAAAACATGTTGTTGGAACAAGTATGGGAAGCATTATCGGAGGGTTGTTTTCTGTGGGCTACTCAATCAATGATATTGATTCCATTCTTGTTAATACCGATTGGGAAGATTTTTTTTCGCTTACCGAAATGAACAGAAATGAATTATTTGTTGAAGATAAAATTACCGAAGACCGCTCCATTCTTACGCTTAAGTTAGAAGGGCTTACGCCGGTTATTCCCACATCATTTAATACCGGGCAAAAAGTTCACAACTTTTTAAATATGCTCACAATAAATGCACCGATTCATATTTACAAAGATTTTGACGAGCTGCTATATAAATTCAGAGCTGTTAGTACCGATCTGGTTACTGGAAATGCAGTAATACTTCAAAACGGTTTACTAAGTAAAGCCATGCGTGCTAGTTCAAGCGTAACTTTTTTGCTGGCGCCGGTTGAGCAAGATTCACTGCTGCTTGTTGATGGAGGATTAGTTGCGAACATTCCTGTACACGTTGCAAAATCTCTGAACCCGGATTATTTGATTTCGGTTAACACAACCAGCGGTTTGCGGACAAGAAGAGAATTAAGGAACCCGCTTAATATTGCAGATCAAATCGTTAGCATTCCGCAGTCAATTTTAACTAAACAAAATCTTGAAGAGTCGGATATTATTATTACCCCGAGTTTGAGGAATGTGAAAAACGATCAGTTTAGGAATATACGAGGTATAATTGATTCGGGCTATTCCGCAGCATTAAAACAAATTGATCGGATTAAGGGGGAATTAGCGTCAATCCGAAACAATAAATATAACGGTGATAAAAAAATATTTACTAATTTTTTAGTGCCGCCTTCCTGCAATGAATTGGAGAGAACGCTTAATCAAAAATATCTTTTAATGGGAGAAGTTCCTTCTTGGCAGATTAAGCAAGATTTAGCTGATATCTATAACGGCGGCAGTTATTCAGAATTCAAGGCAAAAGTAATTGAAGATTCCTCCTCCGCATTTTTGAAAATAGATTATGAGATCAATCCCGAAGTTTTGGATGTTGAAATAATCGGCGCAAACAGTTTAACTGAATTAATGAGCGAGAGAATTTCCTCTGAATTACTGGGGAAACCTTACAATGCAAAAAACTTACTCAATGTAATTCTTGAAGCTCTTAGACAGTTTAGGCACAAAGGCTATTCGCTCGCAGAAGTTGATTACGTTAATTTTGATTATGATACGGGAAAAATTGAAATTGTCCTTTCCGAAGGAATAATTGATAATATAGTTGTTGAGGGGAATAAAAAAACTAATCTCGATGTTATTATGCGAGAGCTGCCCTTTGAAGTTGGCGATTTGTTCATTTATAAAAGAGCTTCGGAAGCTCTTTATAATTTGCGCACAACAAATTTATTTGACGCTGTTGATTTTTTCGTTATCCGGAACGATGAAGGCAACACAATAAAAATTATTGTAAACGAAAAATTAACAAGTCTTCTTAGAATTGGACTCAAGACAGACTCTGAGTATTATACTCAGCTTGCGGTGGATATCAGAGAAGAAAATTGGAAAGGAACAGGGAGCGAAGTTGGGGCAATTCTTTATTTTGGTCCACGCAATAGATTTTTTGCGCTCGAGAATCGTACGAACAGATTTTTGGATTCCTACATAACGTATAAATTAAATGCTTTTTTCAAATCTGATGACATAACTGTTTATGAGGATAAGGCGCTAAAAACCGACCGCAGATTTTCACGCATAAAAATCGGAGAATATCAACAAAACTCATGGGGCTTGGCATTAGGTATTGGAACCCAGGTTGGGCGGTTCGGGAATTTAATTTTTGAGGGAAGAATTCAAACCGATGAAATTGAAAACATTATAAACAGAACCGTTACGGAATTTAAATTTGATATCGCTGGAATCAAGGCTATTTTGTCTATTGATTCTCAGGATCGCTTCCCATATCCAACAAGTGGATTTCTAATCAAATCTTTTTACGAAACAAGTCAGCAGGTCTTTGGCGGAGATTTGGGTTATTCAAAAATTCTTTTTGATTACACCAGCTACTTTTCACTTACTTCAAAGCACACGATAAGGGTAGCTTTAAGACTTGGTTTTGCTGATGAAACTCTGCCGTTGAGCCAGCAGTTTTCGTTCGGCGGGCAGAATTCTTTCTTTGGATATAAGGACTACAGCTTTAGGGGAAGACAGATTTTTGTTTCATCCCTAGAGTACAGATTCAAACTGCCTGTTCAATTATACTTTGACACATATATTAAAGCCCGTTATGATTTGGGGTCAATTTGGAAAGAGCGCGAACAGATTAAATTTAAGAATCTTCGCCACGGAATAGGCGCAACACTTTCGCTCGATACTCCTATTGGCTCTGCAGATTTTTCTCTTGGAAGAAGTTTTTTGTTTGTTAATACCTTACCGAAGAATAGGATTAGCTGGGGCGAAACTTTGTTCTATTTCACAATTGGCTATTTCTTGTAGTTTTCTTTTTTCGAAGATTTTTCTGCTAAAGACATAAACTTTTCGAAGAGATCTTTTTTTCCTGTTTTTTTATAATGCTTTGCCATCTCACCGAATATTACACTTTTCTTTTTTACCGATGGCAAAGCAGTATTAACCAGTTTTAATACTTTTTTATTCACAGGGTAATCGATTTCGTAATTATATAGCGTCAACGCAGAAGTTAGCGGTTCACATACATCTGGTTTGGCTAGATGAGCTTTTTGATAATAGTATAGCGAGCTTTCTGTGGCGTTATAATCGGAATAAAAAGTTTCGAAAATTTTTGCAAGCCACATATACAAATCGAATTGATGCTCTACAAAATCGTCAGTTATTTTTTCCGTGTACATTATCAATTCGTCTTTAGATAAAGATTGATTTGCTAAAAGAATTTTATAAAGAGGAAGCGAATCAACCTTTTTTGTTAAAGCGAGATTTAAAGAGTCGAACAGCTCATCCGACGACGAAGAATCCCGGAATATCTTTTCCAAATAAAGCGCTAATTCTTTATCCATTAAGTCTCTTCAATTATCGAATAAAGCGTTGATTAAATTAGCTCTGTTAAAAACGGGTAGATTTTTATTGAATTCAATAGTTTCGTTTTTATCCCATTGCTTGTTCGCGGAATTAATGTAACTATGCTTATTTAAAAAAGCAAACCGTCTTTCGATCAGTTCTCCCTCTTGACTAAATACAAAAAATGCAATTATCACAGGTATGTTAAGTTCTTTGCTCCAAATCTTATAAGAATCAACGGCTCTTGCGTTTACCAGCCATAGTGGTTTGTGCTTGCCTTTCCAATCGAGAAGCGCAGATTTATCTTTGTAAGAAATTATTAGATCGGGTTTGTCCTCACCCTTCTCCCAAACCCGCTGATAGCGTTTGTCTTCGCCGTATCTAAATGTCTTTATTCCCCATTGATGGAGAAGATTTGTTCCAAAGTACTCGGCTAGATCATGAAGCTTATAATTTTTTCTGAAATCAGAACCGCTTTTTAATGGATTGAAATCAAGTTTTTTCATTCTACAATAAAATCAATTTAGAAATACGTCATCAATATTTTTAACATTCGGGAAAAAGGATAGAATTTTGGAAATCACTTTCTCAACAATAGAGTCAGGGCAGGAAGCGCCGCTGGTAATCATAATATTTATCTTTTCTGTTCGTGGAAGGTAATTCTCTGTTTTAATTTCGCTTTTCGACTCAAGCAAAAAATGTTGAATAAAATCGCGACTAATTATTTTTTCAGGCGAAGATATAAAATATGTTTGCAATTTTTCATTCAGCAGTTCCACAATGTGCGAAGTGTTGGAGCTATTATAGCCGCCTACAACAATTGCGAGGTCGCTCTCTAGTTCAAGAAGGCTGAGCGTTGCTTTCTGATTGTCGTTCGTTGCATAACAGAGCGTATCTCGCGTATCTGCAAAATGTTCGTCAATATTTGCGTCCCCGTATTTTGCAATCATTGCAGTTTTTAGCTCCTTAAGAATATCTTCCGTTTCAGAAGCAAGCATTGTGGTTTGATTAACAATTCCAACCTTTACTAAATCTCGTTCAACGTCAAACCCGGAAGAGGATCTTCCGTTAAACTTTTCATAAAAGAAATCTTTTTCAACATTGCCAAGAATAATGTCCGACAATATTTTAGCCTCCTCCAGATCGCGGATTATTACCGCATGACCATTTTGAATAGTGTGTGAAAAAGTTGAGCGCGTTTCTTCGTGATAATGTTTGCCATGAATTATAACCGTATAATCCGAATTCCCAAGTGATGATGAGCGGTTCCAAACTTTTTCAACGAAAGGGCAAGTTGTATTAAAGCGGTAAGGATTAATCCCAATTGAATTCAGCTTTTCTTCAATTTCCATTGTAGTTCCAAAAGCAGGAATAATAACAATGTCATCAGAAGAAAGTTCATTCCAGTCAATTAACATTTTTCCGAAAGTATCCATGATGAACTTTACGCCTAAATCAGTAAGATCATTATTTACTTCCGGATTATGAATCATTTCGCTTAATAAATAAATTCTTTTGCCGCGGTTCTCTTCAATTGTCTTATAAGCAATATCAATTGCGTTTTCCACTCCGTAACAAAAACCAAAATGGCGGGCAACTAAAAACTTGACGGGTCCAAAGTCAAGTTCGGTAGGTGAGTAATCAACTTTTCTGGGGTCATTTAATTTTCTAAATTCTTTTATTCTAGAAATTAATCCGCTTTGGTAAATAAGAGGTATATCAAATTTTTTCATTCTTCTTTTCGCTAATCATATAATCGTGAACTTAAGTAACTGCTAAATTCATAACAATAATTATTACAAAGAGTTCTCTAACTTTTTAAGAGTTTCCTCAAAACCGGCAAAATTTTCAGAATCCGATTCTCCCAATATTCTTGATTTACCTGCAAGTTTTTTTGCAGCTTTTTTGTCGCCTAAATTTTTATAAAGCTGTGCTTTGATGTAATAATTCCAATAGTGCTCTTTTAATTCGATCGATTTATTTATCCATTCTATTGACTGCTTTGTAAAAATATTATAATCAGCCGCATACTGAGCAGCAGACGCAAACGTTATCCAGTCACCAGGATTATTTGCAATTGCTACATTAATGTTCTCGAGCGCATAGTTGTGAACTTCCGTTTCAATAGGAATTACAATTGTTAAATTTTCCCACGAAAGCCTGATTTTGCTTTTACTAATTTCTGTGTCATCAATTGTAAAAACTAATCTTTCATTAAACTCACTGCTGCGCTTTGGAGTTGCAGTAAATCTTAGCACATCCTTTGATCTGTCGTATTGAAAGGCTCCCCATTGATCGGCGACATGATTGATAATAATTGCCCACGTTTTTTCTTCGGGGATTGTAAAAAACGAATATCTGCCTGCTCTCAGCGGCTGATTGTTCAATTTAATATCATGATTAAATTCAATAGTTGTTGCTTCGTTAGCGCCTGTACGCCAAACTTTACGGAAAGGAACAAGTTCGCCCCAAATTATCCTATTCCTAACAGCAGGGCTTCCATAAGAAATTTGAACATCAGTTAAACCGACACGCTGTTTTAATGATACGAGAGGACTAACCCTAATGTTTTTATCTTCAGGATCTGTAAGGTGAGATTCAATTTTAAATTTAATGGCAATCTTCTCCCATTGAAGACAAAGGCTACCCGAAGTAGTCTCTACATCAGGAAAGGAAAACTTGAGTCTTTCATTAAAAGCTGAAGTTAAAGGCTTTACCTGAAATCTAATGACGTCCCTTCCACCATCATAACTGTAAGCGCCCCATTGTTTGTGATCAGCGTTTAATATTACTGTCCACTCATCTTTCCCCGGAATGGTGAACAAAGAATATTTCCCGGCATCAATTTCAATATTTTCTATTTTTACCTTAGTACCAAATTCAATGGTCGTGGCTTCGTTTGCGCCGGTTCGCCATATTTTGCCAAATGGAACAAGTCCGCCCCAAATTATTCTCGAATTAACAGCCGGGCTGTGATAAACAATCTTTATGTCCGTATTCCCGATTTTTTGAAAAACTTCCGCAAGGGGACTTTTTTGAGGAAGCTCCAACTGAGCTAACGTATTGCGAAAAACAAAAATAAATGCAATACAAAGTATCAAGAGGAATAAATTTAGTTTCATAATTATCCTTTTCGTAAAAAAATAAGAAAGTCTCTTCTTCGAAAATATGAAAAAATATTTTTATTCTTTTGCTTTCAAATCACTTTCAGTTACCGTGCCGGCGACAACAGTAACAACATTCTCCGGGTTTACATATTTTTTAATTGCTTCGTTGACTTCTTTAAGCGAAATCGCTTCAAGAAATTTTGGATATTTATCTATATAATCCGGGGAGTATCCTCTCTCGGCAAAGCTATGAATCTGTGATGCCAATCCGCTGGTTGTAGCTAACCTCACTTTGAAAGACCCGATTAATCTGGATTTTGTGTCATCTAATTCCTTTTGAGAAATTCCTTCGCTTACCCATCTGTTCAATTCCCGCATGGTAGAAGAAAATCCTTTGTGTAATAAATCCGGCGAAAAAGTTCCTGAAATATACCATTGCCCGTCCGAATGGATGTCGTTATCATGAGCGGCAAAAATACCATAGGTTAATCCTTCATCATCACGGATAATCGACAATAGTCGCGCTGTAAAACTACCGCCGCCAAACGCTTGGTTGCCGAGATCAAATGCAAGGAAGTCCGGATCAGTACGCTTTAAATTTGTGATTTGACCGATTCTAAGAGTAGCAGATGTTTTTTCTTCCATGCTAACAATTTCTGTTTTCCCTTTGGAAGTTAATGCGGCATTATCGTAAACGGGATATTCTATTCCGCCCTTCCAACCGCTGAAATATTTTTCAATTGATTTATTCACTTTATCATAATTCAGATCGCCCACCGCAACAAAAATAATTGAGGCAGTTCCGTAATGTTTTTTATGAAACTCCTTCACGTCCTCAATCGTAACTTTTGCCGCATCCTCAATTAATTTGGAAACAGATATTGCATGATTCGGGTGCCCTTTAGGGAAAATCAATTCCGACATTTTCTCTTCAGCCATTGTGCTAGTGTTTTCCAATAGCTGCTTAAGTCCGCCTTGACGCAGTGTTTTAAGTTTTTCTAATTCTTCTTCGCTAAATGCAGGATATCTCAGTTGCTCGGCAAGAAGGGATATCACTTCGTTGAGGTTTTCATTTAAGCACTGCCCGTTAAAAGTAGTTGAATGACCTGAAACAGAAAAATTAATTGAAGCGCCCATATTCTCTAGTTTTTCTGCAAGTTCAAATTTTCCGTTTTTAGTCGTTCCTTTATCGAGCATTCCGCCGGTTAAATCGGCAATCATAGAATTACGTTCCGGACTTAAATTATCGCCCGCAGCAAAACTTCCTCTGAATGTAACAACATCCTGCACGCCCGTTTTGGCAGTCAAAACTCTGATGCCAGCAATGTTTTGGTCTTTAATTATTTCTGAAACCTTGGTATCCTTTGGGTCCACCAAATTGCTTGCAGTTGAATTCACATTTGAAGGATGATCATTTTCACCGCGGTAAAAGTTCATCATAGCATCTTCTACTCTAGGAGCAGATTTGGCCTGGGAATTTCCGCCGCCAGGAACTTTGGGAATAAAATACCCGGTTGTTCGTGAATTAGTAGTAAAATATTTTATTGTCACATTTTTAACATCATCAGGGGTAACTTTTTTAATATTTTCAAGATAGGTAACAAACATTGTCCAATCGCCAGCAGCAATAGCTTCGTTAATTTGGCTTGCAACGGAAAATGAACCATCGCGGTCGTATGCTGTTTCAGCGGCAATTTGATTTATTGATCTAGTTACTTCTTCTTGTGTTACGCCTTCTGTTTTAATCTTTTCCAATTCAGCAAGTAGAACTTCTTCAACTTTTGAATGCTCAACACCCGGCGCTAAAAACGCATAGTTAACAAAAAGGCTTGGATCGTGGAAAGGGAAATAAAAATTGAAAATGTTTACGGCAAGGTTTTGGTCTATCAGCGATTTATACAATCTGCTTGTCTTTCCTTCGGACAAAATGTAATTCAAAATGCTTAGAGCGTAACTGTCGGCGCTTTTAGCTTCAGGAACTTTGTGACCGATTCCCACAACACCCAATTGACCGGCTCGGTTTACTTCAACTCTTACTGGGCCTTGCTGTTCCGGTTCAACCGTATAAAGTTTTGGAATTTCATGCGGCGAAGAAGGAATTGCGCCGTAATATTTTTGAATTAACGATAATGCATTCTCGACTAAAAAATCACCGATAACAGTTACTGTGGCATTATTCGGCCAATAAAAAGTGTTGTAAAAATCTCTCAATTTTTCAATCGGCACATTTTCGATATCCGATCTCCATCCTATTGTTGAGTGATGATAAGGATGCGCCTGAAATGCAGCCGCCCAGATTGCTTTATTTAATGCGCTGAAGGGACTGTTTTCGCCGCGCTCAAATTCATTGCGAACGACAGTCATCTCCGCGTCTTTATCTTCTTCATGAAGAAATAAGTTTCTCATTCTATCGGCTTCAATATCAATAGCCAGTTCAAGATAATCACTTGGGATGCTCTCGTAATAATTTGTACGGTCAAGCCATGTCGTTGCATTTAACATTGCTCCAATATTTCCGAGCTTTGCGTCAATATGCCCGCCGTTTGCCTTGTTATATTTTTCTGTGCCCTTGAACATTAAATGCTCTAAAATGTGAGTTGCCCCGGTTGTTCCGGTAACTTCATTACGGGAGCCAACGCGGTAAGTTACCATAAAAGTTAATACCGGCGCTGAGTGCTCTTCCATGAGCAGTACAGTTAATCCGTTTGAATCCATGCGGTATTCTGTGATTCCGCCAAGTTCTTTTACTTTAGTATATCCGGCGGGAACTATATCTGACGCAGATAAAATTGTGCTAAAGAGAAACAGCGCGATTAAATTTTTTTTCATTTAAAAATCTCCGATTTATTAATTCGTTTATTGTGCAAAATTTAGATGCAGTATACTTTTTATAGTTTCATAATGGATAAGATAAGTTAAATTGTGATTGTGTCTAAAATGCAGCACAAATTAAAAAAATAATGAGTGTTTACGAAATGATTAATCCTTGGTTTAAAACAAAAATGCCGGGTAAAATTCTTACCCGGCACATGCTTCATAGTGATTTGAGTGAGGCAAAATCATATATAAAGCAAAAAAAGTTCAGCCATATTCAAACGCCCTCTCTTTGATCGAGGAGGTTAATAAAATAATTATAAGAAAAAGACTTCAAAATAATTTTAGATCAAAGGTAATTACATTTGCAATAAATGTCAGCGACACAGATCAACATACACTTCAATTTGTGACTAGTGTCACCAACAAAATAGAATTTTTACATAAAACTGCGCAAAATATTAGAAGTTTGAGTGCGAGCGGTTTTCACAATCTTAGAAATGAGTACAAGTTTTTATACCTTTGCGGAGTCAAAAATAAATTAGGTAATTTTGAGTAAAATTATTTTGCCGGATGGAAGCCCCGATAAACCGGCTGTTGATTATCCCTGCGACTGGCAGTTTAAAGTGATTGGCGAAAACGTGTCTTTAATTCAGCAAGCAATTAGAGAAATTTTAGATAAAAAAGAATATGACTTACAGGCTTCGAACATCAGTTTAAAAGGGAAATATAAAAGTCTTAGCTTGGTTGTTAATGTTGCCAGCCAAAACGAGCGAGATACGATTTTCAAAAATCTTTCTGAAAGTAATCATATAAAAATGGTATTGTAATCCCACCGAAAGGAATTCTACATGAAGTTGTTAAAGTATGGTACAATTGCGATAATTTTTACATTATCCATAAATACATTTGCTCAATTGAGCTCAAGCGATTTTTCTTTTATTCTTTCCGCAGACACTAGGCATTTTGCGGGTCCTGAATATCAAAGTCCGGAATATTTTTTAGGAATTTGCACTGCTATTAATAGTATTGGCCCGGGAAGTTTTATGATAAGTTCGGGAGATATTGACCCGCCGTGGAATATTTACAGCGATTTAACAGATGCGCTTGGCAAAAATTATCCATGGTATCCTGTTGTTGGAAATCATGAAGCAGAGACCGAAGAGGATATGGTTTGGCTTAGAAAATATTACTTCAACCATCTTGAAGGAAAGGTAAATAAAGGGCCTGCCAACTGTGAAGAAACAACTTATTCCTTTGATTACAATGACGCGCATTTTGCTATAATAAATCAGTACTACGATGGGGAGTCGGATAAGGAACTTGATGGAGATGTATCGGAGGCGCTTTTTAATTGGCTAAAATCCGATCTAGAATCAAGCGATAAAAAATTCAAATTTGTAATTGGACATGAGCCAATAGTTTCACTGCCGGATTACGATAACGGAAGACACCGCCACAAGGCTGACAACCTTGATAAGTATCCGGAAAATAGTTTCAAATTTCAGAAATTGTTGAGAGAAAACAATGTGACTGCATATGTATGCGGACATACGCATAATTTTTCGATAGCAAAGTTAAATGGAATATGGCAAATTGATCCTGGTCATGCCAGAGGTAAAGGCGATGCCGGAGCTGCAAGCACTTTTATTAAGATGAATCTTAAAAACAATAAATGGGAATTACTCGTATACCGTTCCGATGAAACGTTCCAAAAATATTCACTTTGGCACACATTTGAAATTGATTAAACTTTTAGCTTAACTTATAACTATGATAAATTTTAACGAGAGACTGAATGATTAATGTGATATTTGTTTGCATGGGCAATATCTGCCGTTCTCCCTCAGGCGAGGCAGTGATGAACAGCGTAATTGAAAAAGCAGGATTGGAAAATAAAATTAAATGCGATTCTGCAGGAACTATCGGATTTCATGCGGGCGAAAGCGCTGACCCGCGAATGATTGAGTACGGATCAAAAAGAAATTATGTGCTTAGCAGTATTGCAAGAAAATTCCATGTGAGCGACTTTGAAAAATTCGATTATATAATCGCAATGGATAATAAAAATTTGAGCGATCTTCTGGCGCTGGATTTAGCAGGGAAATTCACTTCAAAAATTACGAAGATGACAGATCATTGCACAATAATAAAAGTTGATGAAGTTCCTGATCCGTACTACGGAGGATCTCAGGGATTTGAACACGTTCTGGATATAATTGAAGATGGATGCAATGGCTTGCTGAAACGTATTATTACAGTGCATCCGGAAATGAAATAATTTATTAAGTAATTTTAATCGCAAAAAAGTAAAACGATGATAGAGCAAATCTCGGTTCTTGAAACTGCAATTGGAGAGAAGATAGTTTCTTCAAAACCGGTTGGCGGCGGGTGTATTGCCGATTCCAAAATTATTGAAACTCTTTCCGGCAAAAAATATTTTTTAAAGTCCTATTCCGATTCACACGCAAATATTCTTAAAAATGAGGCAAACGGATTAAAAGAAATTGCTCGCTCTAAATCTATAAAAGTGCCGGAAGTAATACTGCAAAATGAATCTCATTTGCTGTTGGAATTTATAGAATCGGGTAAAAGAGGATCAACATTCTCAGAAAAATTCGGCAGGCAATTTGCGCGGATGCACAAAACTACGAGTGATTCATTTGGCTTTTATGAAAACAATTTCATTGGCGCTAACCTGCAAATAAATTTACCACAAAGAAAAAACTGGACGGAATTTTACTGGGAAAACAGATTACTTTTTCAGTATAAACTTGCGGAAAGGAATGGCTATTCGGATAGCGAATTTAAAACGCTTTTTAACAAACTTGAAAAAGCACTGCCTCAAATTTTGGATGGGACAGAAGAGAAGCCCACATTATTACACGGAGATTTATGGAGCGGTAATTACTTGGTGGATACAGAAGGGAATCCTGTTTTAATTGATCCTGCAGTGTATTACGGACATCGAGAAGCTGATTTGGGAATGACCTTGTTGTTCGGCGGATTCGATTCAATGTTTTATAAAGCTTATGATGAAGAGTTCCCTCTTGTTTACGGTTGGAGAGACAGAATGGATTTATACAAGCTTTATCATGTAATCAATCATTTAAATCTTTTTGGGGCGGGATACTATTCGCAAACTGTGTCACTAATTAAAAAGTACACCGGCTAATTTTTTTTGCGTAATATTTTTGTTACCTCAAATATTAGTCTTGCTGTAATACCCCAAATAATTTCTCCGGAAGTTTTATAAACTAACACATTCCTCACATTTTCTGTATAAGATTTGTCATTAGGATTATTCGCGTTTTCTATTGAGTGAATGAGATTTTCTTCCAACCCATTTTCATCATAAAACATCAATTTAATTTGCGATACTACTTTATATTTTTCAGGCGGATTGTTTTCAAAGAAAGTAACAGGAACTAAAAAAATTCTTTCCACTTCCGTTTTATCGATTTTGCAATCATCAATGCTCATTATGTCTAGGGTTGCGATGAAAGAATCAACCGTTATTCCACGCGGACCTATCAATGTATTGAGACTGCCGAGTATATTGATTTTGTCTTTATAAACTCCAATTTCTTCCGTGGTCTCGCGGAGAGCAGTTTCAATATATCCGTTATCCGCAGAATCTACCGCTCCACCGGGAAAGCAAATTTCACCGCCTTGACGAATATTCGCAGCGCGCTTTTCAAACAGAAAATGGTATTCATCATTCAATTTTATCAATGGGATTAATACAACGGAATTGAAAAATTCATCTTTCCCCATGATGTTAGGATGCCTTATTAAACCAAGCCGAAGTTTTTCTAAATCATTTGTTTTCATTTACATTGAACGATAGTATAATTTTTGAACATGAAGTTAATGAAATAGGCGCTAAAAATTTAACTTGAATCTGTATTAATCGCGAGTTAATTTTTGGCAACAAAGTATTCCGGTATTTTAATGAAGAGAATAGTATGCGTAATAATCCTTTTGATGGCGGCATCAAATCTTGCTGATGCTCAGTTGATAAACGACAGTAAACATTCCATATATTTGATTAAAAGCAATTGGCATACTGGAATATTAATTAAGCTAGACTTAACCACAATTAATTCCTTAGAGGCAGCAAATGATTTTAAAGGATACAAATGGATTGACATTGGTTGGGGAGACGAAGATTTTTACCAGAATTCCGGGAACTTTGATCTTCTGCTTGGCTCAAAAGCGATTCTAATTCCTACTTCAAGCGTGATAAGAATCGCCGGGTACAATTCTTCCATAGAAGCAATAATTAAATGGAGCGATTACTGCATCGAATTTGAAATAGATAACAATGAACTGCAAAATTTGTTAGCGTTTATTAGTAATTCATTTTTTGTTCATGAGGGGAATTTAATTCAAGCTTCTGCCCGCGCTGAAGGCGGTATCAGATTTTATAAATCCAATAGGAAATATCATCTCTTTAATACATGCAACAAGTGGGCTGCCGAAGTTTTAAAATCGGCGGGAATTGGCGTTACATCTACTTATATTATTACGGCTGATGATCTGTTTTATGAGGCAAGTGAGTATGGAATTGTTCTTAAAAAAGAAAAATAATGCAGATTAAACTCAGAGCAGGAATTATAATCCTGAATAGTTTAAAATTAGAAATATTTTGAATGAAAATCTTGGAATCAGAGTAAGTGAGAAATAACGAATATGTGCAATTATTAGTGCAACTTTTTCAAAAAAAATTAAAAAATATTTATAAAAAAACTGCGAAAATTGACGAAAAACGAAGCGAAAAAAAAAATCTTATTGTGCGAAAATTTTTGGCTTTTTTTTTATTTTTTTTTTATGCAACTTTACAGCGTCATGTGATACTTTATTACATGTACAACCCCTCCTTATAAAGGGCTGTTTGGCGTTTGAGGACTTTATTGGGTTCGCCCTCAACTCAATAAGATATAGGACTCTTACAAAAAACAGTCCTTTCTTTTTTTAAAAACTGTTGAGATTATTCAATGCGAAAAATTGATTTGCAGGTTTTTATACGAAAAGAAAACCGGAGCTGATCTTAATAACCAAATTATGATACTTTAAAACTTTCCCCCGCAGAAGCTTAAAAGATGTCATTAAATAAATTCACCAACAACGTCGTTGAGGGGCATCTCCTCCAGAGAATATCCTCAAGAAATTTTGGTTATTAAGAATTGTTAAAGCTGGTTTGCTCAAACTCGCTCCGGTTTCAACATGTGTTTAAGGAACATTCAATTGCCGATTGCAGAGTAATAAAATCAAACGCCTCAAGCAACTACATGAATATGTAGTTTTAAAATCGAAAAAAAGTTCAAACGAGTGTGAGGTGCATGATTATGCAATATGGCTAAGGGGCGGATTAAATTAGTCCCTTGCGAATTGCTTTTGCTACGGCTTCGGATTGGGAATGAACGTGCAGTTTTTTATAAACATTTCTGATATGATGTCTCACTGTGTCAACGCTGATAAAAAGAGAATCAGCAATTTCCTGGTAATTATTTCCTTCGGCTAATAGTTTTAATACATTGGTCTCTCTATCAGACAGATTATAGTTCTCGTCTGACTGTGTAAGATTGCTGTTCTTTTGAAAGACCATAATCACCTGTCTGGCAATATGCGAACTCATTGGAGAGCCGCCGTCGTATGCATCCTTAATTGCCTCCAGTAATCTGCTTGGCGGAGTTTTTTTTACGAGATAGCCGCAAGCGCCAGCGCAAAGAGCTTCGAACACCACGCTATTCTCTTCGTAGATAGTAAGCATTAGTATGTTCAAATCCGGCTCAATCTGCTTGGCTTTTTTTACTCCCTCAATTCCGTTCATTCCAGGCAAGCCAATATCCATTAACACTACGTCGCTGTGTTTTGATTTCAATTCTTTTAAAAATAATTCGCAATTTGAATAAGCGGCGACACAGCTATAGTTATCCGTTCCTCGTATAAGAGCGGCAAGACCTTCTCGTATGGTGTTGTTGTCTTCAACTATAGATACATTAATCATTGCGGATAAACTTTTGTGTTAAATTAATTGATTATTACGAACTAACTATCACCCCAAATGTATTTTAAAATACTCTTAGTTCCAATATTCCCAGTAAAAGTTATTTTTGTTCCTGTTTGGTTTTCGGAGACAATGTTGAGCTGACCGCCCATATTTCTTGCGCGGGAGATCATATTTTTTAAACCATTCCCAAGACTGCCGCTGTTCTCAGGTATTCCGATACCGTCATCATACAAAGTCATCTCCAAAACCGAATTCTTTAATTTTGTTTCCAGATTTATTTTTTTGCATTTGCTGTGCTTGATGCTGTTATTAATTCCCTCCTTAAAAATCAAATACAGATTTTGCCTAACATCCATCGGGATTTTTACCGCTACTATATTCTCAAGGTTTATAGTTTTAAATGAGATGCCAATTTCATGCAGCAGATCACTGTAAGAATCTGTAAGCCGAATAATTAAATCGTAAAGCGAGTCGCGCTTTGGATTAACAAACCAAACAATATCGCTCATGCTGTCTACAAGATGACGCGCAATTGTACTAATATTATTCAATTTATCGGAAGCATTTTTGGACATGCTTTTGATTTCCTTTGAAGCAAGCTCGCTGAGAATAGAAATTTCAGTCAATCCGGCTCCCACATTATCGTGCAAATCTGCCGCCAAACGGAGTTTTAATTTTTCTATTGCCAATAAATGCTTAACTCTCATCGAAATTAAAAATGAAACCACGCTTCCAATAGTAATAATGCTCAACAACATGAACCACCATGTTTTCCAAAATGGAGGCAATATTTCAACTTTTACAGAAATTCCTTCGTGGTTCCAAACGCCATCATTATTGGATCCTTTAACTCTGAAAATATATTTACCCGGCTCAAGATTTGTGTAATTTGCTCTTCGCAATAAAGCGTCTGTATAATGCCACCCGGTTTCAAGTCCTTCAAGAATATAAGCGTATTGGTTATCTCCAGGGTTGGTATAGTCGAGCGCAGAAAATTCGAAAGAGAAAAAGTTTTGAGTGTACGATAAAGCAATATCTTCAACTTCGCCTTTAACTCGCTCGTTAAAAATTTTGAATTCGCTGATGACAATTGGCGGAATGTAAATATTGCCCTTAACGCTATCGGGGAAGAAATGGTTTACTCCGTTAATCCCTCCGAAAAACATTTCTCCGGTTGAATTTTTGAAATATGCGCCACCGCTGAATTCCATACTTTGCAGACCATCCTTTAAGTCAAAGTAGGTTACGTCAGCATTCTTCATATTATATTTGAACAAACCATTATCCGAACTGAACCACAAATTTTTTCTGTTGTCTTCTAAAATGCCATAGATAACTTTACTCTTAATTCCGTGTTTAATAGTAAATCTTTCGAACGACTCAGTTTTTTTGTCAAAGCGGTTAAGTCCGCCGCCGCTTGTGCCAATCCAAAGGTTCCCCTCGCTGTCCTCAAAAATTGTAAGCACATTATTACTACTGATAGAATTCCGATTGTTCTTTGTATTCTTGTAAGAGACAAACTGCTTGGATTTTTCATCGAACTTATTTAATCCTCCGCCGTAAGTTCCAATCCACAATTCTCCGTTTGCATCCTCCACTATTGTGTATACTCTGTTATCACTTAAGGAATTATTATCAACTGGATTGTTTTTGAATGTGCGGAGGTTTATAGATTTGGCTTCATAAAAATCTTTTAAATTTAGGTTTGCTAACCCGCCGCCAAAAATGCCAATCCAAAGAGTTGAGTCGCCGCTGATGAACAAGGATTGAACTTGATTCCCATCCAAATTAATTGCTGAGTCACCACTGAGTCTTAAAAACTTTTCCGAAATTTTATCAAAAAAGTTCAAACCATTGTTGTAAGTTCCAATCCACAAATTCCCCATAAAGTCTTGTGTAATTGATCTGATGTGATTATCGCCGATGCCGAATAGATTTTTAGGATTTTGCTTAAATGAAGTGTAAAGGTTTTTTCTACGGTTAACTTTGTTAAGTCCGCCTTTATAAGTTCCCAGCCAAAGAATTTCATTTTCGTCTTCGTAAATTGCCCAGACTACATCATCGCTCAGGCTGTTTGAATTTCCAATTTCGCGCTGCATCAGCCCAAACTTAACGGAGTTCCGCTCGAGCTTGCTAAGTCCTTTGCCTAAGTGAGTTCCAATCCAAATAACGCCCGATTTGTCAATATTCAATGAAAGTACGTCATTGTCTGCGATAGAATTTTCATTAAAGGGATCATTTTTGTAAGAGAAGAAGGAATTACTTTTTCTATCAAAATAATTTAACCCGCCGCCGAATGTTCCAAGCCATATTTCTCCGTAATCATCTTCAATAATGGACATTACGCTGTTGTTAGAAATGCTCTGTGGATTCGATACAGAATTAGAGTAAGTGATAAACTTGGCGTGCTTCAACGGCAATTGCTTTTGATCCGAATTAAGAATGCTAACTCCGCTGCGGAAAGAGCCTATCCAAAGAGAATTATACTTATCATTGAATAACGCAATAAGTTGATTGCTTGAAATACCGTTTGAACTATTGATAGTCTTATAAGAGATAAATTTTACGTCGTTAGATTCAGGTGAACCGATCAGTTTGTTTAATCCGCCATTCAATGTGGAAATCCAAACGATTCCGGATTTGTCTTTAACAATATCGGTTACTCTGTTTGAGCTAAGACTTCCGCTATCGGACGGAATATTGTAGTAATGTTTAATGGCTCCGCTGGTTTTATTAAAGTAAACTAATCCCTTTCCCCAAGTTCCAATCCATAAATTATTTTCATCATCTTCCGTAATTGCGGTAATTGTATTGGCGCTATTTCTGGAGAAAGATAATGGATAGCTAAAATAGTCATCGGTGGTTAACGCAATTGAATTCGGCAGGTTATAATTATAATGAATAAAACTCTCATCCTTTCTGCTAAACCTATTGAGCACACCTTCATTTGTGCCGATCCAAATAAACCCCTCGCTTCCTTCAAGCAGCTTTGTAACTGAATTGCCCGAAATAGAATTAGAGTCCGTTTCATCGCTGTAATAAATAGTAAAATTGTAACCGTCATATTTGTTTAATCCGTCTGTGGTGCCAAACCACATGAATCCCTTACTGTCTTGAAGAATTGAAAAGATAGAACTTTGCGACAATCCATCTTCAATTGTAATGTGCTGGAAAGTATGATTCTCCCACTGCCCATAAATTGAAATCGAAAATATTATCAGGAATATTTTAATAAGTCGATGTGTCATGAAATTCTATATTGAAATAAGTAATTCTAAATACAAGCTAGTAGCAACAATTAAAGATCAATTTTGTGTGAATACTCGCATTGAACCGGATCGATTAAAGAGATCTTTCAAAGGTTTTATTAAATTATTCGCCCTGCGAAGAGTGTACAAATTGAACTGCTCTTTACTGTATTTATTCCCCAGCGTGATCATCGCATTTAATATAATATGATCAAGGTTATTTTCTTCGAGAATGAATTCGGGAGGAAGCGTTGCAATTAAATCAAATGAGGCTGTTTCAGCAAGTTTTAATAATTCTTTAAATGATAGGTTCTCGAGTTCAGCCCATTGGGGAGCCTGTTTTTCTTCCTTGCGAAGATCAAGCTCCAGCCTCATCTTTTCGGTGAGAAGCGTTACAGCTTCGCTATTTGTGATTTTAAACTCTATCATTTATCTGCTGCTTAATTCCATACAAATTTATGTGATTTCCTCAATAATTACCAAACATTAATTCATGCACTTCTTTGAACATCGACGGCATAGTATATTTTCGATATATTCGTAATTATAATTCAAACAATTAATGAAGAATGAGCGGATCCGCAACTTTAACAAATAGATACATTTTAAAATTTTGGATGCCATTAGTATTTACCTGGTTAATGATGTCCGTTGAGGGACCATTCCTCTGTTCGATAAAATTGTAATCCCTGAAGAGCATAGTCTAAAGACAAATCATAAAAACCCTGAATTCTGTAAACATTCGAAATGCTCATATTGGACTTAGCCATACGGGCAGTATCTTTTTGAGAAACATAAAACTCCAATGCTTCTTTATGAAGATCGAGAGCTGTGTCGTTGTCGGAAACGATGTCATATATTTTGCCGACATTCATTTTCTGATTTGCAATTTGATATTTATCCTTTGACTCCGTGAATATTTTCAGAGAATTCTGAAAGAATATTAGAGCGTCTTTGTTCTTATTATCGAAATAGTTTATTTGTCCTAATAAATCAAATGCTTTTGCTTCACCCTGCTTTAACACAATTTTTTTTAATTCGGACAAGGCGATCTGTGCAGATTTAAAGATGCTGTCATTCTAAATGGATTGAGAATAGTAGAGTGGTGAGTTTATAAGGAAAACTATTAAACCAATGTAAACGTTCTTTCGGAGCATTATTATTCGCACATATTATCCGATGAATAGTATCTAAGTACATATTTTCATAAATATTGTGACTTAACATTTTTGTAATTAGTCCCGTAAGGACGATATATTAAAAATAAAGTTACTACTCAGCAGCCACATAAATTGTAATTCAAAATATGCCACAAAGACACGAAGACACA
>JAHJTX010000254.1 GCA_018829545.1 Bacteroidota bacterium
TAAAGAGAAATTTCTTGAGCTTATAAAACGATTTGGGTTGCAAGAAGTTTATAAAAAATCTTATGGTGATAACAATGGATAAAAGTTATCTTTTACATCTTTCAGAATCCAAACTCGCTTATCATAAAAAGCAAGCGAAAATAGCATATGAGGAGAAAGTAAAAATTATCATTGAACTCCAAAAAATAAAGAGTGAATTTCAACGTAGCCACGAAAACAATACGAAGTCAAACAGAAACGTTTGGAGAATCCAACTATAGAGGCTATTGAGAATTCCCACAGAGCGGGATAAATAGATAGTTTGCAAAAATATTCTGTGTAAAATGGCAAGAATATTTTCATGAATTTGAATATTGAACATCGAACAAGGAATAACGAATGATGAAGTTTTTGGCCTTCGATATTCTACATTCCAAATGCTTTCATTCTCTTTTGCCTTTTTAATTTCTTTAAATATTTACGCTCAAATTGAATCCTGGTGGATAGGAATTGGCTCAGCAGTTTTGCCGGTTTATTTTATTTTTGCCGGAGCTTCAATTTTTTCAACAAATAACACAATAGAAATATAACTTTAATTATCTTAATTGCCTCTTAATAGGTATTTCAATTTTTATAATTGAGTTGACTCTAAAAAGGGTTATAATTCAAATTTTCGATAAAAATGCAAACCGTTGAAACGGTTAGTCGGTTCATTAAGTTATTATTAACCCACGACTTAAGTCGTGGGTTAATGAGAAAAAGTGATAAAATTTTGAACGGTTTTAACCGTTTACGACCTTTTTAGAGTGGACTCATAATTGGAATATTATTTTAGGTAAACAATTAAAAAGAGCATTCCATATGGAATCATCAAGAAAAATTAGATTAACTGAAAGTCACTTAAAAACAATTAAACTGCTCGCACTAAAATATTTTGATACTGAGGAAGTAAAAATTTTTGGTTCAAGAACTGACTTAAATAGAAAAGGAGGTGATATTGATATTTATATTAGGACGGATAAATCAGATAATATTCTGAAATCGAAAATAGCATTTTTAAGAGATTTCGAAAAAATACATGGTGAACAAAAAATTGATTTAATTATTCAAAGCAGCAAAAGCAGCGATAAAAAAATATTTAAAATTGCTCGCAAGCTAGGTATTAAAATATGAAAATCGAGTACGTTCAAGAAGAAATTGAACAACATATAAAAAGAATTGAAGCTATTTTGCCAGAAATTGAAGAATGGTTGCCTTTAAAAAGTAGTTCCTTTGAAAGTACGGAAGTTGAAAAAACTATTGATTCATTTATTTTTAAGTTCATAAAACTCCAAGATAAAATAGGTGAAAAGTTGTTTCCGGCAGCACTGCAAATTTTACAAGAATATAAACCAAACATGCCTTTTATTGATACACTTAACGTTTTAGAAAGACTTGAATTGATTAATAGCGCCGATGAATGGATTGATTTTAGAAAACTTAGGAATACCCTTACTCATGAATACCCCGATAATCAAGACGAAATTATTGATGCTGTTAATTTAGCAGTTGAAGTTTTACAAAGATGATAATTATTTATAAGAATATTATTAAAATTATTTCTAGTATTAGTAATTAACATTATAAACAGTATTTATGGCAATTGGAATTGAAAATAACAAACTCGTTGAACTTTTAGAAGAATCCGAACAATTAAAAAAGATACTTAGGAAAAGCCGTAGCTCTTCAAGAGACTAATTCATCTTTGTAATTTATCACTTGCCTACCTCTGGTGTGCTTGTCAGCCTCTGGCTGATAAAATATTGTTTCCCAGTTAATCCAAGAAATGTCATTTCGAACCCGATGCAATCGGGTGAGAAATCATTAATTAAAATTAAAAAACAGCCATTCTGATGCCGGCCGTTTCGGCAGGAGAATCTTAAATATTACCTTACCATCCTCCGCGTATTCTTAGCTTTATCAGCTTAGTCTGAGACCTCTGCGGTTAAAAAGAAAAATATATGGAAGAAAAACTCAAATACCGATTTAAGAACATGGCACCAGAGAAGAAATTAGAGCTTTCACAAAAATTGTACTACTCAGCCCGTGATTTGAAAAAAGCGGCATTGGCTCAATTTCATCCTGAATGGAATGTGCAAAAAATTGAAAATGAAGTAAGAAATTGTTTTATATATGCCAGAACTTAATCTTTTTCAAATATTCACAACTAAACTCAATAAACTGAATATTCAATACATGGTAACTGGTTCAGTCGCTTCGATTGTTTACGGGGAACCACGGCTTACCCACGATATTGATATAGTTTTAACTCTATCATTAGATAAAATGGATGAATTTGTAAATCTGTTCGCAATAAACGAGTTTTATTGCCCCCCAAAAGAAGTTCTTAAAATTGAAATTCTAAAAGAAAATAGAGGTCATTGCAATCTAATCCATCATGAAACCGGTTTCAAAGCGGACATTTATTTTAGCGGAAATGATGAATTCCAACTCTGGGCACTTAATAATACAAAAAATATTACTCTTGAAGGACTAAATCTCCCCATTGCCCCGGTTGAATATGTAATAATTAAAAAACTTGAGTTTTATAATGAAGGTAAATCACAAAAACACTTAAAAGATATTAAATCAATTTTAGCAAATTCATCAGATCACATAAATTTCCAATTACTCGAAAAATTTATTACTCAAAGGGCTTTATCTCAAAATTGGCAACTTGTCAATTAAACAAAGTGATGTTTTGCTTATCTACCTTTTTATAATGAGTATAAACAAATAAACAATTAACACACTTGCCCGCCTCTGGTAGGCTTGTCCGCCGTTTTACCTACCTCTGGTGGGTTTGTTGGGTGGGTTCTTTGGCGGATTTAGAATCTTTCATTATTACATGAATAAAGAAGAATATGTAAAGTATTGGGTAGATGCCGCCGACTTAGATTATCGCGCAATGAAAAATTTATTTTTAAGCGGTGATTATGTTTGGTCCCTGTTTATAGGTCATTTAGTTGTAGAAAAGATTATTAAAGCAATAGCAGTTAAAAATGACGCAAAGGATGTTCCTAAAATACATGATCTAAATAAATTATCAAGAAGTACTGGGTTATCAGTAGATGATAAATTGAGTGATTTGTTTGATATAATTACTTCTTTTAATATTGAAACAAGATATCCTGATTACAAAAAGGAGTTTTACAAAAAATGTAATTTGGAATTTGCGTCAGAACAAAACAATAAAATTAATGAGTTGAGAATATGGCTGTTAGATCAATTGAACAGATAAAAAATACTGTCCAAGAATATGCATTATTATTGCACAGTGTAGGGATGCCGATTGAAAAAATAATTTTATTCGGTTCATATTCTAAAGGCAAACAGACAGAAAACAGCGATATTGATCTTGCCGTAATACTTAAAAAATTTTCAGACGATAAATTTTCGACTAGACTAAAATTATTGAAATATTGTAGAAATTATTGAACCTCATCCTTTTTTAGATACTTCTTTTAATGAATCTGATCCTTTCGCCGCTGAAATAATTAAAAATGGGATTATTCTTTATTCGTAATTTTTTTCTTAATTCGTTGTTTATTTTATTTTTGCATTTTATAGATTACTCATCACAGTTTTACCTTTTTCCTTTTTAATTTATTTTTACTGACTACTGACTACTGACTGCTGAGAGCTGACTACTCTTTACTGCTCACTCGTTACTCGTCACCGATCACTGTTTCTTACTTTTTAATTTATAATTGTTCCTTAGTACATATTTTCATAAATATTGTGACTTAACATTTTTGTAATTAGTCCCGTAAGGACGATATATTAAAAATAAAGTTACTACTCAGCAGCCACATAAATTGTAATTCAAAATATGCCACAAAGACACGAAGACACA
>JAHJTX010000255.1 GCA_018829545.1 Bacteroidota bacterium
ATATTGAATTGAGAGCCGGGAAATACTGAAGTATCGGGAATGCTTAATTTTAAACCTCGGATTTCGATAACGCTCGTAGTAGTATCGATTATGCCGGTATTATCCTCAACAACAACTCGAGTTGTTCCGATATTTTGCGCCGTAAAAAGACCGCTCTCATCAATAGATGCCTTGTGCGAATCCAATGTTCTCCAAGTATAAGGCGATGTTCCGCCGTAAACACTGAACTGAAGAGTTTCCCCTATGGAAAGAAGACCGTTATCGGGATAAACATTAATAGTAGGCAGATTCTGAATGTTGATGTAACCCCTCTCAAAAATTATATCAGGTGCGCCTTCATTAAATATATTCGGACGGTTCGCCGCAAAATAAATGGATGGTCTTCCAGCACGAATTGCTTTCATTTTAATGTAGAATAGCGTTCCGGTTCCCGCAAGCTTGTTTGCTCCAGCTCCGGCGATTTTAATCAAATTGTTTTCGGAATTATTGTATGTAAGACTGAAATCCGCGTAACCGGCTAAAGAATTACCCGCAATTACTTCTTGGAATAGGAGGTAATAGCTATTGTACTCCAGCGTAAAATCGAAAGAATAAATATCATAATCGGTTAAAAGCGAATCGGTTTTAACCGGTAACAGTATTTCCTCTCCCACAAATAAATTGGTATCCGCAACACCGATATTAACGCTCTGTGCCGAAACGGCGACAAAGGAAATAAAGAATTTCGCAAGCAGATATTTTAGTGTTTTATATTTCATAGTACTCTCCTTTTAATTAATTATCAGAATAAACTGCTATTTCATTAAAAGGAGTTTTTTGGTCGCGATCGTTTTATTATTCGAGATTAATCTGTAAATATAAATTCCGCTGCTTACTTTACTGCCGTATTCGTTGGTCCCGTTCCAAACTGCTTTGTAACTTCCGGCAGTGTGATTACCATCTGCGATTGTTTTTATCAATTGACCAAGCTGATTATAAACAGCAAGCTTTACGTTCGAATTATCATCCGGGATTTTATATTCTATAATTGTACTCGGATTAAAAGGATTTGGATAATTCTGAAGTAAAGAATATTTATCGGGCAGACCTTCAATCGCGATGTTTCCCGACTGAGCATTTAATCCATTATCTTTTTCGTTTGCGATGAATTTTTTAATGCTGAACTGAGTGCTGTAATTCCCTTTCAGTTTTTCAGGAATTGATGCATTAATGTATAATAAATCACCGCTAATATCCGATCGATATTCACTTCCGGCAACTGCGATAGAAATCATTCCCTTTTCATCATCCACAAAATAACTTAAGTATGTTCCTTCGAGTAAACTTCCCGCCTCAACGTTAACATTTTCAAACAAGGCAGGGTTGTACTCCAATTGAATTTCGGCGGCTATAAGGTTTTTAACATTGCTCAAACGTACCGGTATTTTAATCTCTTCCCCGAACTTCCCAAATCCTTCAGGAATAGTAATTTCTGCGGAAGCGCTTTTTTGCAGAGCGAAAAGCTGTCTCAAACTTTTTCTCTTCGTCTCGTCAAATCCGCTCTTATTAAGTTCTGAAGGAAAGGTAGTTGTATCACCAACAACATATCGCAAAATATAAGAAGCGTCCATCGCCTGAATCGCTCCGTTGCCGCTTACATCCGCCACACTGCGCTGTAGTTCGTTCAATGAATCCACTCCGTTTGGATTTACAACGTATCTCAATATTAATGATGCGTCGTAAGATTGAATTGATCCGTTCAGGCTGACGTCGCCGGCGAGTGGATTCGCGGATCCGTTTCCTAAGAATGGCTGATATGAAATATAATCGGAAATATTCTGACCGGTTCCACTGGGATTGGAGGCGTGCATTGGTCCGCTATTATTTCCCCACCAGTTATTTTCGGCGTTTACTGTGAACGCGCCGCTTTCATTTTCCACTCCGATTGTTTTATTCTTATAAATATCGCAGAAATTAATTAGAGGATTGGAGGCACCGTTTATGAGAATTCCTTTAACGTTTTGTGTTATTGCCGAATTTGTAATTGTCGGATTTGCGCTAGTCGCCGTAATTCCGATATTGGCAAAGCGGACTACTGTGTTCGCTAAAACGCATTGAGGATCAAGTGATTCGTTAGTAAATTTAATTCCCTGCCACTCATTATAATAATCATCAACCGCAGGACTAGTGGCGTTGCTATCGGCATTGGTATCGCCTCCGTAAAAATCATCCGCAATGGAAGTGAATACAATTGTGCTGTCTAAAGAGTTGCCCCCCTGAGCCAGCAGTCCGTGCGAGACTGTAAAATCGACCCATCTATTAAATTTAAGCACAATACCGGATTCAATTGTTAGAGTTACTCCGGTGGCGACTTTATAATCGTCGATAAAATAATATGGAATATTTTCAATGCCTCCGAAATTTCTTTTTCTGAGGATGTAATCTTGTACAAGCGTTTCCCCTTTTATGCCTATGCATCTGTACGTTGATCCAGAGATATGATTATCAAGAGTAGATGAAGGGTACGAAATTATTGAGGTTAACATTGGACCGAATTTATTATTTACAAAACTGCAGCTATCAAGCGATGGAAATGAATTGCCGTCCAAAAATGTCCCCCAATCATTTACGTTAAACTCGCAATTGCTAATGCTGGGAGAAGCGCTGTTAAGAATTATTCCATAATTGGCGTACCTGAAAATTACATTCTTAAAATGACTAAGTGAATCGGTGCTGACGTCGTTCATTTTAAATATATAGTTGTAATAATAACCGATACTTGGTTTTGTAGCATCACCATTATCTTCCGTGTCCAGCGGAGTTCCATACATATCATCTCTTAATTCGGTAAATACAACTTTCTCTGTTTCCGTACCATTCACCTGCACAGAGCCGTTTACCGTGAATTTCGCGTTCTTAAATTTTAATCCAGCGGGAATTTTAATAGTCGTTCCTGAATTAATTGTAGATTCGCCATTGAAGTAGTATGTAATGTTCTCGTACCCGGCAAAATTTCTTTTAGGCACAACCGAATTAACGGAATAGGTTTCCGGTTTAACTCCGAGCGCCATAATTCCAACGTTGTATGCCGAGTTGTTTGAAAAAACAGGATTCGAGAATAAGCTCATATACACGGGATATAGTCTTGCATTCGTTATTTCTGAATTCGAGATTACCGGATTAGCAGAACCAAAGACTCCTATCGCGGAGGAGTATGACTGACTAATATAAGCGCTGTCGATTTTTACTTTGCAGTCATATATCGCAACATTTCCATTCCCTCTATTGCCGCCGTACCTAATTTCTGCATGTTTTATGCTATTTAAACTATCCACACTCGTGTTCTGGAAAATAATCGCGTCCCAATTTCCTTTTGAGGGTGTAGTCTGATTCGCGTCATTGTTTGTGTCTCCGCCTCTCGAATCATCCGATAGCGATGTAAATACTATTTTTTCAGTCGGTAAACCGTTAGCAATAAGAGCGCCATTAACAACTATGTTGTTATTATAATATTCGGGAAATTTAACAACAACACCGGGATCAATGGTTAAAACCGCGCTGCTTGAAATTGTAAGATTCCTTACTATATACGCGACGTTTGTAATTCCCGCAACACTTCTTTTAAGCAGACGGGCATTAGATGAGAGAGTTTCTTCTAATATTTTTATTCCACTGGTTCCGTTAGCAATAAATGAGATGTTGTTCAATGTCGGATTTGATGTAAGCGATAAAGATATCGGATCCTGATTGCAATTCTGAATAACGATGTTATCAAATTGTGGATCGGATGAACCATCAACAGTAATCCCATAATAGCAATCGCTTACAACAGTATTCTTGCATGCAGGCGAAGCGTCAATATAATTAAGCCCTCCCCTAACGTTGTCGAGCCAGTATCCGGCGTAATAGATCTGGCAGTTATCTAAAAGTGAATATTGATCATCGCTCGTTGGCGCGAATAGAATTCCTCCCCAATCGGAGTGGGATGGATTCGATGAAACTCCGTCTCCGTTTGTATCATTTGGATTTCCACGGTTATCATCCTTATGTGAAGTGAAGACAATGTCCCCATTTTGAACATCTCCAACCGCCCTTAACGCTCCTTCTATTTTAAGAGCGGCATTGCCGTCTCTTCCTTTTATTACAACACCGGCTTCAATATCCAGCTTAGAATTTGAACCAATTTTAAGCTGACCCAATAATATGTATGTAATGTTATTATATCCGGCGATGTTCCTTCTATTTATCGCCGCATCTAGGTTTATCTCTTCACCGATAATTCCAAGCGCAGTAAAATTGTTATTTGAATATGTATTGCCACTGAAAGTGGGCTGTGAAGTAACTGAAATAGCAATAGGAGCGGAATTAGTATTTGAGATTATATTATTTTCAATTACCGGTTGAGCCGAAGAACCGGAAATAATTCCGATATCCACATTACTTATCTGGCAATTTGAAATTGTAGGATTACAGTTAATAATGTTCACTTGACCATAGTATGGGTATTTATAATCGTAATACTGTCCGTACTGAATAACACAATAATCTAAGATAGATTCGGAACTTGACCCCTGTTTGAAAATTATTCCTCCCCAATTACCAGCGGTGGGATTTGTTTGTGTCCCGTCTTTATTGGTGTCTTCCGGATTCCCGAAATTATCATCCCGGTAGGAAGTAAAGACTATTTTGTCATCCACCGTTCCGTCCGCTACTAGCTTACCTTCTACAAGAATTCTATGGTGATAATAGTAGCCTTTTATTACAATTCCTTTTTCTATTGTTAGTGTTATGTTTTGAGGAATTGTAATTGAGCCAAGAAGCATGTATGTAACATTTTGCACGGATGAGAATGATCTTTTTATTAATACCGCGTTACGTGTCATTGTACCTGTCAAAATCCCTATCGCATCGTACTCATTATCCTGCGTGGAAAAACTGTTATTAAGAAAGTTGGGATTGGAATGAATCGACATCGCCACCGGAACCATGTCAGTGATTCCAATAGTATTGTTCGAAATAACCGGATCCGATTCCCCTTCTATTTTTATTCCGAAATATGAATTTGAAATTTGATTATTGTCGATGGTTGGACTGCTGTCATAAATATTTACACTTCCGCTGTTATAATAGCCGGCAAATTTAAGAATTGACCACTTGAGAACGCATTCGGCATCGTTGCTTGGCGCTCTAAAATTTATACCCTGCCAGTTATTTAGAGATGGGACAGATCCGTTGCCGTCATTATTAGTATCCCCGCCAATATTATCATCTTTAACCGAAGTGAATGAAATCTCTTCCCCCTGTTTCCCTTCAGCCACAAAAGTCCCATCAACAAAAAAACCGGTGTAGTCATTAAACTTAATTACGTTGGTCGGAGCAATCTCGAGTTTGCTGTTTGCTTGAATAATAAAATCTCGTCCAAGCAAATATGGAGATGCAAGAGTATCCAAAAACATCGAATAACTTGTATTATGACTACCGGTAAGATAGAGATACGCAACGTCGTAAATATTATTCGAAAATGAATAAGCGCCGGGGAAAACAAAATTAGCAGGACCCCTGTATATAATGGGATATTCTTGAGATTCGATTACGACATTCTCTTCGAAAATAATTTCTGAGTTATTCAGCGCTGTTATTCCGTAACCGCCCGCGGTAGTATTTGAAATTTCTACATTGTTAAGTAAAATATCTCCGCCGTTGGTATATATGTTTTCCTGTGCCTGACTAATATTTACCGAAGTTAATGTAAGGTTTCCTTCATCAATGTAAATATTTCTGTAACTTGATAACACCGTGGAGGATGTATGATAAAGAGAAGATCCGGTAATTTCCACATTCCCTTGGTTAGACAGATAAATATTATCCTCGGCATTGTAAAAGTTTGAATTTTCGATAATTATTGTGGAAGTGTCGTTTTGGGCATAAAGGTTAGTTCTGCCGTTTGTGGGGTCATTGTAGAAAATAGAACATCCGGTTATTTCGGCGCTTCCACGGTGGATGTTTATATTGGCTGAATTTGAACTATGAACATTGGTTGAATTCAGTACGAGATTCCCGTTTCTCAAATATATCGATGTATATCCGTAACTGATTGTGCAATTATTAAAGTTTGCCGATCCGCTTATTGTATTGCTTCCAACTTGAATATTCCGCCAATCACCCATTGAAGGGCTTCCGCCGACAGTATCTCTGTAAGATGTAAAAAACGCGTTCGTTGCGTTCAGCGTTCCGTAAACATAAATATCGACTCCGGGATTAAGTTTTACACTAACGCTCGGATTAACTGTAAGAGTGACACCATCCTGAACTGTGACATCACCGGTAACTAGATATGGCGACTTATCCGCGGACCAAATTGAATCCGAAGATATTGTCCCCGAGACAACTGTCTGAGCCATTAGTGAAGTATGAATAAGAATAAAAACAATAAGCTGTATAAATATTTTCATTTTCTCACCTCTATTTTATTTTTAATAAAGAAGGAATAATTAATATTGAGGACCGTTGACTTTTATACCGATTAAAAATGGACCCTTCTTGTAAAAATGAATTTAAGCAAATTGAATTTTTAAATCAAGGAATACGATATATGATTTATTGAATATTGACAAGAGTCACAATCGAGTAAATTTATATTTTTTTTCATTTCTTGAAAATAACAACTCTTCGTGAAAAGTATTGATTCAGAGGCATGTAGAAAAGAGTAGTAGAACGAAGCGCCTCTGAATTTGGGAGAATCGGTTTGGATATAAAAGCAATAAAAGATATTTTTGACCATACAGATACTAGAACTTCTGAAAATTATGTAAAAACAGATTTGAATTCTGCGAGAAAAAAGTTCGATAAAAATTAAGACAATTTTAAGACACTTATTGTCATAAATGTTCATTTTGGTGTAGAAGAAATTTAGAAAACATCTTAAAAGCGAAGCACCCGTAGCTTAATTGGATAGAGCATCTGACTACGGATCAGAAGGTTAAAGGTTCGAATCCTTTCGGGTGTACTAGTCAGTTTAATTTTGAATGCAAATCCAATCTGTTATTTGTAAAGCGGTTTGAAATTTGTTTATTGATGTTTGTTATTTGATTTATTTGCGCCCGTA
>JAHJTX010000256.1 GCA_018829545.1 Bacteroidota bacterium
AAAAAAAACAAATACAATCTTTCTGAAGATAAAGAGAGTAACAATATTTTTTATAAACCGGAACACTCAGAGAAATTGACAAAATTCAGCAAGTGGTTAAGAATAACGGGCTTGGACGAACTGCCTCAGTTATTCAACGTTATTGCCGGTAAAATGAGTCTTATTGGTCCAAGACCGCTGATGTTGAGTGATCTTGAATTATTGAAGCAAAAATATCCTGAGCAATATTTAAAGAGAGAATCATTCAACAGCGTGCCCGGGATTTCGGGTTTGTGGCAGATATACGGACAGCGCGAAAAAGGAATTGATAATTTGATTGATCTGGAAAACGCATATGAAAAGTCCGGATCATTTGTAATGGATTTGAAGCTGATATTGGCAACAATACCGATAATAGTTTTTGCCAATCATACTGATGCGATATTGGGTAGCAGAAAAGCGCGGGTTTGCAGACAAACCATAACCGCCGGTTGCAGGCAGTGAATAAAAATGAGCAAAAAGTAAAAAGGTAAAGGTTGAGTAAAAGGAGAATAAATTATTGTTATACGTACTTCGTTCGGGGTTCTTTGTTTAAAGCTCAAGAAAAGTCGAATAAAAAATAACAGAAGAGCTATTCCATTAATTCGCCCAGACAAAGAAAAACGATGGGGTGATTTTGTAATTCAAGACTTAAACGATGGCTCCGGCGGGGAATTCATATATTTATACTATACGAAGAATAAAAACTAAAAATAGGAGAATATTATGAAACGAATATTTTTGTTTTTATTCATTATTTCTGCGAATGTATTCGCACAAACAAATTTGTACGTTGCGAATTTTGAGCAATTGAACTTTAACGATGGGCAACCTCTTCCCGCCGAGAGGCATTTTATAATTCAAGGATACACAGACCACGATATTGATATCGTAGAAATAGATATTCTTGAAAGCGGTGTTGAAAAGCCGGATTTGCTGTACACGGAAAGATGGGAAAGGCTAGCCGAAAGCAATGCTATGGTATATAAAATACCGGTAAAATTTAATTTATTCTACGACGCTAAGTATGATATTTTAGCAAAATTTTACAAAAAAGTGAACGATAAAAGCAAGACCGAATTACAATCCGCTTTAGAGAAACATTTCGATACTTTCATTGACCAAGCGTTGGTGATTGAAGAGGGAAAGGTTAAATCAACTTCAAAAGGCAAGAATATTGAAGCTGATCTTAACTCAATACTCAACTCAACATTCAAGAATTACACCACAAGAAAAAATGATGGCTTCGAAAAATTCTCGGATCGTATTCCAAGTCTTGTTGCCCGGATGACAAACAAAAATTTGGAAATTGATGATTACGAGGCACAAAAGGATATTGATAGATTTAAAACTATTGTGAAGCAAGAAGCGAAGAAAAACTTTGAAGGCGATCTATTCTTATTATTCGATAAAAAAATGATTGTGGGCTATCCCACAGTTAAAAGAGACGCTTTTGTGAAATTAGTCGATTCTACAATAGTCGAAAAAAAATCATTTCTTCTAAATATTGGTTACGGCTCAGTAAGCGACGGCTCCTCATATCAAACAAATCCATTTGTGGGTTTTTCAATTCCAATTGCGAATGACCGTCACAATTACAGTTTGTGGAGTAAATTATCAGTTTCGTTCGGAATTTTTACATCGGATTTTAAAAACAGCTTCGGAGAAACACTAACCGGACCAATAGTCAAAAAACCGATATACGCCGGTGTTGGATATTCCGTGTTCGATTATTTTAGAATACATGCTGGAACTTGTATCCTTCAAAACCAACCAAAGACGGCTGGTAATTTTAACATGAAGAATACAGCGTTCTACATGCACTTCGGATTGAGTTTAGACTTTAACATTTTGGCTGGAATAGGTTCTCAGAGTTTGAAGAAACATTCGTATGATTCCGATAGGACTTATGATATTGGTAAATGCACATTTGAAAATATTTTCAAGTGTGATTCAACTTGTGAGAATGATGAAAAGGTAAATGAGTAAAATTCAGGAAACCTCGGAGGTTTAATTCCCACTTCAATTCGCAAACCTCGGAGGTTTTATCCTCACGGGAACTAAAATGTTTAGGTAGGTGTTTCCAAACTTAGTTTAATCCGCCTTCGCACGCTTCAGCGGTCGAGAAGATTGGTGTAATGCCCCGTAGCTTGCTGCGGAATAAGAGTCCGGAGTTTGCTCGGGGGTTAATACCATTTATTTTGTGATCCCGGAGGTCTGATAATTTGTTGTCACAAGAATTAAAGCAAACCTTCGAAGGTTTCAGTCACAATAACCTTTGAGATTTTGGAAGGTTTGAGAAATATTTTAATTCAAAAATCTTGAATTAATTATTCAATAACATCCAGAAAAGGAGTATTTATGAAAAAACTTATTGCAGAATTTATCGGAACTTTGTGGTTAGTCTTGGGTGGCTGTGGTAGCGCTGTTCTTGCTGCGGCATATCCGGAATTAGGAATTGGATTTGCCGGCGTTGCGCTTGCTTTTGGATTAACCGTCTTAACAATGGCTTACGCAATAGGGCATATTTCAGGATGCCATCTTAATCCGGCAGTTTCAATTGGTCTTTGGGTTGGAGGCAGGTTCGATAAAAAGGAACTGCTACCGTATATAGGCGCGCAGGTGTTGGGCGGAATTGCCGGCGCAGGAATATTGTTCCTAATTGTAAGCGGAAAAGCAGGATTTGAACTCGGCGGTTTTGCAGCTAACGGATATGGAGAACATTCACCCGGCGGATATAATATGCTTGCCGCGTTGGTATCCGAAATTGTAATGACCTTTATGTTTTTGGTAATTATTTTAGGTGCGACTCATCCAAAAGCCCCAAAAGGCTTTGCAGGCATTGCAATTGGATTAGGATTGACACTGATACATTTAATAAGTATTCCCGTTACAAATACATCAGTAAATCCTGCTAGAAGCACAAGCCAAGCATTATTTGTTGGAGATTGGGCTTTGGGTCAACTATGGCTGTTCTGGGTCGCGCCGATTGTAGGCGCAATTTTAGCTGGTATTGTTTATAAAGTGATTTCACCGGAAAAAGAATAAATAAATAAGTAACCTTCTAGGTTTAAGCTCCGGTTAAGTCCACAAACCTCGAAGGTTTCATCAAGAGGTTTTTATTAAGAATGAACTCAATTATAATAAAACAAGTTCACTCAAATCCTTGCAAAAATTGATGATGTATTTAAGCGATTCATCCGGAGAAGAATATTTATTCAGCATTTCCAATCTCATAACGTCCTTCTGCTGTTTGAATTGAACCGTCCTTGAATGTTTGTCAAGAATAAACTGCATTAAAAGTGAAAACTTATTTTGATAAAATTCTGTTCTATCTGCGTTGGGAAGAACAATTGAAATATGATTTCGTTGAATTGCCACTTTTTCCAAGAGCGCTAGGGAAGCGTAATATCTTAATTCTGCGGTATGAATTAGTCGTTCAACAATTATTGGAAGTCTGCCGAATCTGTCTATCATTTCGTCGCGTACTTCATTGATTTCTTCCACTTTAATAACAGAGAATAGATCAGTATAAAAGCTAAGTCTATCTGATTGATCCGGCATAAAATCTTTTGGGATTCCAATCTCAAAGAAAGTGTCAATTTTTGGTTCGCTACGATCAATGTGTTTCGGTAAATCCTTGAACTCACTCTTAAATTCGCTTTGCCGTAATTCTTCAACTGCTTCGTCGAGCAGCTTGATGTACATATCAAATCCAACGGTATCAATAGCGCCGCTTTGCTCTGTGCCGAGTAAATTTCCGGCGCCGCGAATTTCCAAATCACGCATAGATAAATTAAAACCCTCGCCCAAATCGGTATATTCTTCAATTGCTTGAAGCCTCCGCACAGCTTTTTTTGTGATAGTATTTAGTGAAGGCACCAGCAGATAAGCGTATGCCTGTCTGTCTGATCTACCGACTCTTCCACGCAACTGATGAAGTTCGGCTAAGCCAAATCTATCTGCGCGGTTGATGATAATTGTGTTCACATTTGGAATGTCCAATCCGGATTCAATAATTTTTGTCGCCATTAGAACGTGATACTTCTTGCTCAAAAAATCATGAATAACATTTTCAAGTTGAGTTGGTTTCATCTGCCCATGAGCAACGCCGATATTAATTTCCGGAATATATTTATTAACATAAGCGGCAAGTTTATCAATCGATTGAACTCTATCATGAACAAAATAAATTTGACCATTTCGTTTAATCTCATTTAAAATCCATTCGCGGATTTTTAGAATATCAAATTTATCTACTTTAGTATAAATGGGTTGACGGTTCGGCGGGGGAGTTGCAATGATAGATAAATCCCGCGCCCCCAGCAATGACATATTCAACGTTCGCGGAATTGGAGTAGCCGTTAGTGTAAGCGTATCAATATGCTCTCGCATTTTCCGCAGCTTCTCTTTTGCCATCACGCCGAACCGGTGCTCTTCGTCAATAATCAATAAACCGAGGTCCTTAAATTCAACGTCCTTCGATAGCAAACGGTGAGTCCCGATTACAATATCTACCGAGCCCGATTTAAGCTGCTTTAATGTTTCAGTCTGCTTTGCTTTTGTTGAAAATCTGGAAAGCGATGAAACATTAACCGGGAACTGAACCAGCCGGTCTTTGAATGTATTCCAATGCTGTTCTGCAAGAATTGTTGTTGGCACCAACAACCCAACTTGCTTTCCGTCGTTAACCGCTTTGAATGCCGCTCTAACTGCAATTTCCGTTTTACCGAACCCAACGTCACCGCAAACCAATCTGTCCATAGGATTATTGGATTCCATATCACCTTTAACTTCTTCTGTTACTTTTGCTTGATCGGGTGTATCCTCATAAAAGAAAGACGCTTCCAATTCTTTCTGCCAAATCGAATCAGGGCTGAACGCTGTTCCATCCGATGACTTTCTTTTTGCGTACAATTTTATTAATTCTCGCGCTGCATCAATGATTTTGGATTTAACTTTTTTCTTCGTCGATTTCCATTGGCTGCTGCCAAGAACAGAGAGCCTAGGCTTTAACTCCTCATTTGAGGAAAACTTTTTTATCAGTGAAAGGTAATTCAAATTTACATACACAACTCCGCCTTCTGCATAGAGGATTTTTATACTTTCTTGTTCAATCTCTCCAATCTTGATTGTCTCCAGCCCGGCGTACTGTCCGATTCCAAAATTTGAATGAACAATAAAATCACCCCTTTTTATAGAAGCGAAATCCTTTGAGCGTGACTTTTTGTACTTGGATTTACTCTGAATTCTCGACCGGTAGGGTTTGTTGAATATTTCATAATCGGAAAGAACAAGAAGCTTATCCTCCTTCGATAAAAATCCCTTGTGGATTGGCAGAATAACAATTCTAATTTTGCCCCCTTCAATAAGATTCCTCAATTCATCCTTAAATTCTGAAAACAAATCGAGAAGTCTTCGTCCTTGCAAATCATTTTCGGCGCTGATTAGAACCGTGAAATCCTTTTTGCAATAATCGATGAGATTATTAAACAGCAATTCGAAGTTTGAATTTATTATTGGCGGACTAGCAAGTTTAATTTCGAATCTATCATTGTCGATTCCTAATTCACTTTCAATCAGCCATTCAGCTTTATGTGAAAATAAAACCTGCTCAGGATCTGCATCATCGTTTAAATGATTTACGTGCGGATCTTCTGCTGATTCACTCTCATTTTCCTGATCGCCAATTTCTTTGATTAATTCGATGTCCTCAAAAGGAAGCTCGGATTCAATTTCCTTTTTCGCAGGTTTGAACAAATCATTAATGCCGCCTTCAGTGGCGAGGACGAATGGATTATCGAGATAGTTAAAAATAGAAGATTTGCTCTGTTCATCTCCGTTCGAAAGAACCGAAGCAAGTGAAACGGATTCAACTCTTGAAGACGATCTTTGATTTTCATGATCAAAATATCTTATCGATTCGAGAAAATCCCCATCGAATTCCAACCTGCACGGTTGTCTTTCACTAAAAGACCAAAAATCTATTATCGATCCACGCACGGCAAACTCGCCGGGGCTATCAACATAATTATCGCGCTGGTAATTCAGCAAATTCAAATATTCAATCAGATTGTCGTAACCTAAATCACTTCCAGGCTGCACTGTTGTTGTGCTTTTCTGAAGATGATCTTTAGCGGGTAAATAAAATTTTAGCAAATCATAATGAGAAAGAAGAATAAATGAGCTGCGGTTGTTCAAGTCCGTTAATTTTTCTTGAATTGCTTCGCTAGAAAAATCGTCTATTAAAACGGTTTTTGCGCCAAGCCCCAAAATGTCAAGCTCAACTCTAACCTCGTTCAACATTTGAATTGAATTATAAAGTGCAAATATCTGCTTCTTTTCTTTTGCCAATAAATTTATAAAAAGAGATTTAGTTGAACCGGGAAATGGAGAAATAAATAATTTATTGCTCTTTATACTGCTTGAAGTAACTTTTCCCTTCAAGGCTTTTATGCTCTGTAGATTAGAAAAAGTATCGAGTAAAGGATTTTGCATAAAGCTCTGCTAATATTTTAAAATAGACGCACTCCATCGCAGCATTAATGCCGGATGAGAATGGACAAAAATAAGTCAATTGAGAATGAAATGTTGCCTCATTCACATTATCGCCTTATTTATTTATATTATGTTCATAAAAATCCATCCTCAAAAAAAATGGGTATTCTATGGCGCTTCTGAAAGCAGCAAAAGCGAAGGAATTGAGTCCGGATAAGTTACGCTGGACGTGCGATCCAAAAAGTTTAACGTTTGATTCGACTGAAGATCTAAAATCTCTTGAAGGTATAATCGGGCAGGAGCGGGCAATAAAAGCTCTTAAACTGGGCGTTGATATGCGAAGCCAGGGCTATAATATTTTTATTACCGGTCTATCCGGCACGGGTAAATTTACAACAGTAAAAAAAATGCTGGAAACAATAAGCCCCGACTGCACGCCAATATACGATTACGCTTATGTAAATAATTTTGAAGATCAGGATAGACCGATACTATTAGAGTTCCCCGCAGGACAGGGAAATAAGTTTAAAAAAGATATGGAATCGGCAATCAGTTTTTTGCAGGAAAATATTCCTCAAGTTTTGGAGAATGAACCATTCGTTAGAAGAAGAAAAAAATTGTTGGAAGAGCATGGAATTTCGCAGCAAGAATTAATGCTCTCGTTTGAAGAGAAATTAAGAAAAAATAATTTTACGCTTGGACAGGTAAAAATGGGTGAAGCGGCGCGCCCGGAAATTCTTCCGGTTATTGATAATGAGCCTGTTTTAATTCAAAAATTGGATGAACTAATTAGAAACAATAAAATAACAAAACAGAAAGCTACGGCGCTCACGAAAAAGTATGCTCAATATCAGGAAGATTTGAAAAAAGTATTCCGGCAGAGTTTACAGCTTAACCAGGATTTTAAGTCTAAACTCGAAAATATGGAAAGTCAGGCTGTGGAAGATATTGTTTCTGTTACTCTTGAAAGTATTAAGAAAAAATATAAAATAGAAAAAGTCATAAAATACCTTGATAAGGTTTTCGAAAATATCCTTCAAAACCTGGATGTGTTTAAAGGAGCAAAACCTCAAACTGAAGAAACCGTGGTCGGAGTGATTGTAGATTATCTGAAAGAATACGAAGTCAACATTATTATGGATAATTCGAAAGTAACGAAATGCCCCGTCATTATTGAGACATCGCCTACTTTCAGCAATTTATTTGGCGCGATAGAAAAATACAGCGATGGCAGCGGCGGATGGTATGCTGACTTTACCAAAATTAAAGCCGGTACACTTCTAAGAGCAAACGGCGGTTATTTAGTTCTAAATGCCGTTGACGCTTACTCGGAACCCGGCGTGTGGAAGGTATTAAAGCGCGTTCTGCTTTACGGTAAGCTGGAAATTCAGGACATGACCAGCGCTTTTCAATTTTCGCCAAGCGTTTTGAAGCCCGAACCAATTGAGATAAACACCAAAATATTGTTCGTTGGAAATAATTATATATATTCTCTTCTTTCTGCTTACGAAGATGACTTTAATAAAATCTTCAAAGTAAAAGCCGATTTTGATTATGAGATGAAGCGGACGGATTCGAACATTGTTGAATATGCCAAGGTAATAAAAAAAATCATCGACTCGGAAAAACTGATTGAATTTGATTCTTCGGCGATTGCAAAAATTATTGAATATAGCGCAAGATATGCCGGGCAGCAAAATAAACTTACAACCCGATTTGCTTACGTTGCAGATATTGCAAGAGAATCATGTTTCTGGGCAAAAGATAACGGCGCAAACGTTGTTACATCTTACGATGTTACTCAAGCCTATGAAGCCGCGCGCGAACGTCATGGCTTGTACGAAAGCAAATTAACAGAAATGATAAACAAAGGAATTGTTCTTATTGACACTGAAGGCAGCAGGGTTGGACAGATTAATGGACTTGCAGTTTTCGGATCGGACAGTAAATACTCATTCGGTAAGCCTACTAGGATTACGGCATCTGTATCATTGGGAAACGGAAGCATTGTTAATGTTGAGCGAGAGTCGGGGCTAAGCGGAAATACTCATAATAAGGGCGTGTTAATAATTACCGGTTATTTAAGAGATGCCTTTGGCAGAAAAATTCCTCTCTCTTTTAACGCGAGTCTTGTCTTTGAGCAGGGTTACGGAATGATTGACGGCGACAGCGCCTCAATTACAGAAATATGCGCTCTGCTTTCATGTCTCTCAAACATTCCTATCAAACAGAATTATGCAATCACTGGCTCAGTAAATCAGAAAGGCGACATACAACCGATTGGAGGAGTGAATGAAAAAATTGAAGGATTCTTTGATATATGTAAAAAGCGCGGATTGGCTAAAGATCAAGGAGTGATTATTCCTATCCAGAATGTGTCCGACCTCATGCTAAAAGAAGAAATTATTGCGGCTGTTGAAAAAGGTGTGTTCAAAATAATGGCTGTATCCCGCGTTGAAGAAGCTGTTGAAATATTGATGGGAGTTAAAGCCGGTAAAATTATGAAGAATGGGTTTCACCAACCTAATACTGTTTTCGGTGAAGTTGAAAAAACTCTGCGCGATATGCATTCAAGATTAAAACCAAAATCACAGATAAATAAAACTGAGTCTCTAAAGCCTAAGCGGAAAAGGAAGTCAAAAAAAATAAAGGATGGAAGAAGTTGACACGCACCAAAATATTAGCAACGCTCGGTCCGGCTTCCAGCAGCGAAAAGGATCTTGAAAAACTTTTAGACGCCGGGATTGACGGTATCCGGCTAAATTTTTCGCACGGCACTTATCCTGAATTCGATGAAATATTCGAAACGATAAATCGAGTCTGCGAAAAGAAAAAACTTCCAATCGCAATTCTTGTTGATTTACAAGGACCCAAAATTAGAGTAGGCGAACTCGCATCGGCAACAGTTTTGTTGAAAGCGGGGAAGGATATTGAAATTTCCGCCGGAAAAATTTTGGGAAATGAAAACATTATTTCAACATCGTACAAACCTCTAACAAGAGATGCTGTTATTGGAGACAAAATATTAATTGACGATGGACTGATAGAATTAAAAGTAATTGAGAAAAAGAAAAATTCATTGAATTGCAGGATAATGGAGGGCGGAATTCTGAAACCGAAAAAAGGAATGAACCTTCCCGGGATGAAACTTTCGACTCAAGCTGTTACAAAAAAGGATTTTGAAAATCTTGAATTTGCCCTAAAACATAGAGTGGACTATATAGCCTTGTCTTTCGTTAGAGATTCAAAAGATATTTCTAAACTGAAGAAATGGCTTGCGGCAAAGGGAAAAAAGATACCCGTTATTGCCAAAATTGAAAAGCCGGAAGCTGTGCATAATTTTGAATCAATCTTGAAAGAAGCTGATGGAATTATGGTTGCGCGCGGCGATCTGGGTGTTGAAATGATGCCGTATGAAGTTCCCATGATTCAAAAGAAAATTATTCGTGAGTGTAGAAATAAAGGCAAACTCGTAATCACGGCAACTCAGATGCTTGAATCAATGATAAACAATCCGGTGCCGACGCGAGCTGAAGCATCGGACGTTGCAAATGCTGTGCTTGATGGAACTGATGTTGTTATGCTAAGCGCGGAAACTTCGGTGGGGAAGTATCCTTCGCAGACAGTAAAGATGATGGACAACATTTTGCGGGTAACGGAAATTCACGAGGAGCTGCATACTCCGTTCGATTATAAATTTCCCAAAGATCAAGCTGAAAATCTATTCGATGCTGCGGGAAAATCCGTATACCACACATCCGAGCAGGTTAAAGCCGATGCGATAGTTGTATTCACGCGCTATGGAAGAAAGGCAAAAGTAATTTCAAAGTTTCGTCCCAAAGCGCCGATATACGTCTTCTGCGACAGGTTCGAAACAATGAACTGGTTGAATCTTTATTGGGGAATTGAATCTTTTTTCCTTGCAGATATCGCTAAGGAAAATAAGGCTATTAAAAAGGCGACAACCATATTAAAAGAAAAAAAGCTAATCAAAAAAGGAAATATAATTTTGTTCACCGCCGGCGCACCGATTACAGATAAAGAAAGAAAAAGTTGGATGAGGTATGTGGTAGTTTGAGTAGGATTATAATATTAATAAGAGCTAAGGCACAATCGGATTATGGTGTGCATAATCGCTGTACTAATTTTATTAATTTTCGCCATCATCCAAATCAAAAAGTGTTTTTGATTTCTGAAAATTATTAAGATTGATTTTTTTGCCCGAATTGATAGAATTATAAATTTCTGTCAACTTATTTGTACTAAAATTACTATCAATAAATCTCAGGGACGATGCGCTTACATAATCAATTCGATTTTCAATACTAATCCAATTTCTATTCAGTTTTTCAGCAACAAATCCAGTGGTATTTGAACCTGCAAAAATATCGACCACAAGATCATTGGGATGGGTTAACATTTTTATGAAAAAAGCAGGTAATTTTTCAGGAAAGCGGGCAGGATGTCCTTTAACTCCGATTTCTTTACAGCGGCGTAAATAAAGGCTATTTGATTCGGAATTGGGAATTTGTAAAAGATTTGATGGTATTGCCCCTCCATTATCATTCCCAAAATTGGAGCCGATGTTGTGTCCAGAAGGTCTTTCTTTTGGAGTATAATATTTGGCTGGGTCTTCAATCAATTTCTTCATTCGTTCGCTGTATGGAACGAGCACATTTCTAATATCAGATTTTGGATACTCTGATTTTGATAACCACCAGATAGTATTAACAGAGTCCTTCACTCTGATTTTTCTTTTGTTGACCCACTCAATAGGACTGGGAAGTTTTGAAGGATTGTACCAAAAAAATTCTTCGGCAAGGTGAAACCCAATATCGTCGCATAAATGTATTAGAAGTCGAAAATTATATAAGCTTCGAATTGGGATGCCTTTTTTGTATGCACCACCTAGGTCAATTACCAAACTACCATCATCGGTAAGTTTACGATTTATAATTTTTGCAAATTCCAATAACCATGCTATATACTGATCCTGCTCTTTATTGCCGTATTCTTTCTTTCTTTGTAATGCAAATGGAGGGCTGGTAATTACGAGATTTATACTTTGATCTGGGAACCTAGATAGAACTGTTAAAGAATCATTGCAAATAGCCAGGCCCAGCCTAGTTCGATAACTATAACCGTTCTCAAAAAGGATTCTATTTATATTTCCAATGTTACTCATAGTCTGTAGACTCATAGTATGCAACATAATACATTTATGGTATGAAAAATACAAATAAAAAATCAAGAATCATATTAGCTGTCAATATGAGAAAATTCAGACAAAAGTTGGGCTTATCTCAGGAAGAACTAGCTTATAATTCCGGATTGCATAGAACTTATATCAGCTCGGTTGAAAGAGCAGAACGGAATATTTCGATAGATGCCCTTGAGAAAATAGCGACCGCATTTAGTATCTCGTTGAATCAATTACTGGAGGAATAATATGAAACCCACAAAAGATATTAGAAAATTAAAAAAATTATTTCCAAACATTCTTGAATATCAAAAACTAGCCGATAAGCACGGAATTAATGATATTTTCCAGGATAACGGGGGTAAACTTTTACAAGTACTTTTAATTACTGGACTCAAGGTCATTCCCGGGCGAGAAGGTAATGATGCCAAAGACGAGAGCGGAAAAGAATTTGAATTAAAATCAGTCAATATAAAACTCACAAAAAGTTTTTCTACACAAATCATATGAATTCAACTATTATTAAAAAATATAGAAAGGTCGACTGGATTTTTGCAGTGTACGAAGGGATTGAATTAAAAAGAATATATCGGCTAACTCCGTTGCTACTTAAACCATATTACGATAAGTGGGAAAAGAAATGGAAGGATGATGGGGATAAAGATATTAACAATCCCAAAATACCTGTAAAATTTGTGGAAATGAAAGGGACATTAATTTATAACCACGAAAACGATCGCTTATTTTAGAGTCAGTTGAAAATTATTAGCGGATAGTTGCAACTGTTTTTGTTGAGTACTTAATTTTCCTCTTTTATGGGAGCATCTACCAGAGACTTAAATGAATTTAATTAATATCCAAAGTTTAGAATGATTCTAAGGAAAATCGCAAAATGGTGGGAGGAGGATAAAAACGGAAAAATTCTCTGCACACTCTGTCCGCGCTATTGTACAATAGGTGAAGGTCAGAAAGGATTTTGTTACATACGGGAAAATAATGACGGCGTTCTTTATTCTACCGGATACGGAAGACCAACGGGATTTGCGATTGATCCAATAGAAAAGAAACCATTGAACCACTTTCTGCCGGGCAGTAAAATTCTAAGTTTTGGAACAGCGGGCTGCAATCTTGGATGCAAATTTTGCCAGAACTGGACAACAACAAAAGCTAAATCTGATAATCAAAAATCTCTTATCTACTCGCCGGAATCAGTTGTAAAACTCGCGCAAGATTATAACGTTCCTTCCATCGCATACACTTATAACGATCCAACAATATTTGGCGAATACGTGATTGATATTTCTAAACTTGCGCGGGAAGTTTCAATTAAGTCTGTGATGGTTACGGCAGGTTACATTGATAAAAATGCGCGTAAAGATGTTTATAAATACATCGACGCTGCCAATGTTGACTTAAAGGCATTCAATGAAGAATTTTATAAAAAGCTAACGTATTCAAATCTTAATGACGTTTTAGAAACTTTGTACTGGATAAAACATGAAACGGATATCTGGCTGGAAATAACTACACTTCTTATTCCCGGAGAAAATGATTCCGAGAACGAGATAAAAAAAATGTGTCTCTGGATTTTAGAAAATCTTGGAGTAAATGTTCCTCTGCATTTTACAGCGTTTCATCCGGATTTTAAACTGAGGGACAAAGAGCGGACTCCATTATCAACATTAACAATGGCTAGAAATATCGCGTTAGCCGAGGGACTAAATTATTGTTACACAGGTAACGTTTATAACAAAGAAGGAGAAACTACTTACTGTCCCAACTGTAAAGTAACATTGATTGAAAGGAATTGGCATTCTGTAACACAAAATCTTGTAAAAAATGGCAAATGCTATAAATGCGGATTTGAGATTGCGGGAAGATTTAATAATTCACAAAATTTCATGTTACAAAACCGCGGAGGCTTAAGCTAAAACCTTCGAGGTTTTAGAATCGAACAGAGGCTTAAACCTCGAAGGTTTCTAGGAGATATCAGATATTATCTCATCCTTTTTAACTCTTACGCTAAATCCATGAATAAAAAAATTCTAAGAAGCGGAACACTATTCAAGGTCAAAATTAAAAGTAAACATATTGCCGATCCGAATTATTTTATTTGGGTGATAAAATATATTCTTGAGAATCATGTAAAAGCAAATTTTGTTCAAAAAATAACTGATTTGGAATTTTCAAACGCAAGTGATTTGCTTAGTTTACGAAAAGGGACATTAACCAATTCAAGAGAAGTCCGCTCATTTTTTCAATCGGAAATCCAAATGCCGGAATTTTTGGTGGATACGAAGATTAAAGTAAATTATGAATTTTGAGGTGAGCAATTATTAAAACCTTCGAGGTTTTAGAAACCTCGAAGGTTGATTTTTCTGCAAAAATTAATATCTATAATATTCCGGTTTATAAGGACCATCAACGGGAACGCCAATATATTTTGCCTGCTCTGGAGTCAACTCTTCAAGTTCAACGCCAATTTTCTCTAGATGTAGTCTTGCAACTTTTTCATCTAAATGTTTGGGCAGAGTATAAACTATGTTCTCATATTTACCGGCGTTTGTCCATAGTTCAATTTGTGCAAGTGTCTGATTGCTAAATGAGTTTGACATAACAAAAGATGGATGCCCTGTAGCGCATCCGAGATTTACTAATCTACCTTCAGCAAGAATTATTAAGTCCTTTCCATCGATAGTATATTTATCAACCTGAGGTTTGATAACGTCTTTAGTCTGTCCGTAATATTTATTCAGCCATGCCATATCAATTTCATTATCAAAGTGACCGATGTTGCACACAACCGCTTTGTCTTTCATTAATTTGAAAGCTGCCGCATTCACGATATCTTTGTTGCCTGTTGCAGTAACAATAATATCAGCTTCGGGAACTGCTTTTAAGAATTTTTTCACTTCAAATCCTTCCATTGCCGCCTGCAGTGCGCAGATTGGATCAATTTCAGTAACTATCACACGAACGCCTGCGCTTCTAAGCGATTGCGCGGAACCTTTTCCAACGTCGCCATAACCGGCAACAACGGCAACTTTACCCGCCATCATTAAATCAGTAGCTCTACGAATTCCGTCAACTAAGGATTCTCGGCAGCCGTATTTATTATCGAATTTGGATTTTGTTACGGAGTCATTTACATTAAACGCCGGGACAGGAAGCGTGCCTTCCTTAACTCTATCGTAGAGACGGTGAACGCCGGTTGTAGTTTCCTCTGAGATTCCTTTTATGTCTGCAACCAATTCCGGATATCTATCTAAAACCATATTTGTTAGATCGCCGCCGTCGTCCAAAATCATATTAAGAGGTTTTCTTTCTTTGCCGAAGAATAACGTTTGCTCAATGCACCAGTCAAATTCTTCTTCGTTCATTCCTTTCCACGCGTAAACAGGAATTCCCGCAGCAGCAATTGCTGAAGCTGCATGATCCTGTGTAGAAAAAATATTGCACGATGACCACGTAACTTCCGCGCCCAACTCAATGAGCGTTTCAATCAATACCGCCGTTTGAATCGTCATGTGAAGGCATCCGGCAATTCTAGCGCCCTTAAGCGGTTTACTATTCTTAAATTCCTCTCTTATTGCCATAAGCCCCGGCATTTCTGCTTCAGCGAGACCAATTTCTTTTCGTCCCCATTCTGCAAGAGAAATATCTTTTACTTTATATGGAACATATTCTACTTTTTTTTCAACTACTTCACTCATCTTATTTCCTTTTGATTATAAATATTTTTTAAACTTGCTCACCAAATCTAACTGTTCCCAGCTAAATTCCTTTCTTCCGAAGTGACCGTATGCCGAAGTGGCTTGATAAATCGGTTTGCGTAAATCTAACCGCTTAATTATTCCATTCGGTGTAAGGTCAACTTCCTTTTTAATCATATCTGCAATTGCTTTGTCGCTGATCTTGCCTGTTCCATTTGTTTTTATAAAAACTGAAACTGGTTCTGCAACACCGATTGCATAAGCCACTTGAACTAAACATTCTTTTGCAATTCCGGCAGCAACAACATTTTTTGCAATGTGTCTAGCCGCATAAGTAGCGCTTCTATCAACTTTGGATGGATCTTTGCCGGAGAAAGCGCCGCCTCCATGAGGAGCCCAACCGCCGTAAGTATCAACAATAATTTTTCTTCCGGTTAAACCGCTGTCTCCATGCGGTCCGCCGATTTCGAATCTTCCGGTTGGATTTACAAAGTACTTAGTGTTTTTATCCAAATATTTTTTAGGAACAACTTTATTAACAACGTTTTTTATAACATCGATCTTGATTTTCTTTTGATTTACATTACCGTCATGCTGTGTTGAAACCACTATTGCATCGACTCTCAAAGGCTTGTTGTTTTCATCATACTCAATTGTTACTTGGGATTTTGCATCCGGTCTTAAATAAGGCATAAGTTTTGGTTGACGCTTTCTAATATCAGCCAGTTTTTTTACAAGTTTATGAGCGTAAACAATCGGCATTGGCATTAATTCGGGAGTTTGATCGCATGCGTAACCGAACATAATTCCTTGATCGCCAGCGCCGCCGTTATCAACACCCATAGCAATATCCGGCGATTGCGCATGAATAGCGTTAAGCACTCCGCATGATTCAGAGTCAAATTTGTATTCAGCTTTTGTATAGCCTATTTTTTTAATTGTATCCCGCACTACTTTTTCAACATCAACGTAAGCTTTAGTTGTAACTTCGCCGCCGACCACCACAAGTCCTGTAGTAACAAATGTTTCACAAGCGACTCTTGCGTTTGGATCTTCCGAAAAAATTGCGTCAAGAACTCCGTCGGAAATTGCATCGCAAACTTTATCCGGATGACCTTCTGAAACAGATTCCGAAGTGAATAGATAAGACATTTATACCTCTGTTATTTTTTTATAAATATTCAATTTCCGAAGAATCTCCTGCGTTCAAACGCTGAAAAGATCCTTTAATACTAGCATTGTTTCCGATTATTGAATCTTCGAGCATCGCATTTTTTATGTTGCTGTTGGAAGCGATAATAGAATTTTTAATAATAGAATTTTCTATACGGCAATTTTCTGCTATTGTTGTAAAAGGACCAACAACGCAATTTTTCAATGATGCAGTTTCTGAAATAAAAACAGGATCATTAATTACAACATTTGATATCCGTCTGTTGGTTCCATTCCTCTCAAGTAAAAATTTATTTGTTGAAAGAAGTGTTTCAGGTTTACCGCAGTCGTACCAGCCTTCAACATCAAAAGTAGTAATCTTTTCTTTTTTTGTAATCATTAACTGGAGGGCATCGGTTAACTGATATTCGCCTTTGGTTCTAATATCTTTTTCAATTAATTCGTTTAAACATTCTTTCAATAAATCGGCGTTCGCTATGTAGTAAAGTCCAACAAGCGCTAGCTGTGAAACCGGCTCTTGAGGTTTTTCAACCAGCTTTGTTACGATTTTTTCGTCAGTTACAGCAACGCCGAATCTGCGAGGATCTTCAACATATTTTACTCCAAGAGAAGTAACCTTAGAGGTTAATACTCCTTTTAGTTCCACATCAAAAACCGTATCGCCAAGAATTATAAAAACTTCTTCCTCGTTCACCGTTGGCATTGCAGTGTAAATAGCGTGACCAAGTCCAAGCATTTCTTCCTGAACAACAAATTCAGATTTTAGTTTGGGAAAAGTTTTTGTAACATACTCTTGAATTTTCTCACCCAAATGACCGATGATAAAAGTTGCTTTATCAATATTCTCTTCCAGTAACCTTTCAATAATATGTCCAAGAATTGGTTTACCTCCGACATTCAACAATACTTTTGGGTGCGAAAATGTGTGCGGTTTTAATCTTGTTCCGAATCCTGCAACAGGAATAATTGCGCGCATATTTACCTTTTTGATTTATGAGAGGCAAAGTTAAATAAACTCCCCGCGACATTCAATTATAGTTGAATTTATGTAATACAATTATTTATGTTAGACATACAATTATCGGAAGCTGCTAATGAATATTAAAAACAGAGTAACAGAATTATTGCGTGTTGAGCATCCAATAATTCAGGCGGGCATGGTTTGGGTTTCGGGTTGGAAACTTGCTTCAGCAGTCTCAAATTCAGGAGGACTCGGTTTGATTGGTGCCGGTTCAATGAAGCCGGAATTATTAAAAGAGCATATTCAAAAATGTAAAGCCGCAACAGAAAAATCTTTTGGCGTAAATATACCATTGCTAAGAGGAGACGCTGATGAGCTGATTGATGTTGTGATAAATGAGCAAATTAAAATTGTAGTTTCTTCTGCCGGGCATCCCGGAAAATATATAGACCGATTCAAGAAAAATGAAATGATAGTAATTCACGTCGTACCGAATTTGAAATATGCGGCGAAGGCAGAATCGGTTGGATGCGATGCAGTTGTAGGCGAAGGAGTTGAAGCCGGCGGTCACAACGGGATTGATGAAATTACTACGATGTGTCTGATTCCACAATTGGTAGATCGACTCACAATTCCCGTAATTGCTGCAGGAGGCATTGCAGACGGAAGAGGTATTTTAGCGGCATTATCATTGGGTGCGGAAGCAGTTCAAATAGGAACAAGGTTTGCAGCAACAAAAGAATCTTCTGCGCACGAAAATTATAAACGAAAAATTGCAGAATCATCTGATACGGATACAATATTGATATTGAAAAAATTCGGCATGGCTCGGACATTAAAAAACAAGTTTACAAAAGAAATTATTGAATTTGAACATTCGGGAATTTCTGCAAATGAATTAAAAAACGTACTTGGGGAGAAACGAGAAAAACTTGGAATTTTTAATGGCGATACGGAAGAAGGAATGTTGGAAGCCGGTCAGGGTTCCGGAATGATTTACGATATACCCTCTGTAGACGAACTGATGAAGAGGCTGTTGAACCAATTTGACAAATGTTTGAATTCTGTTAAAGAATATTGCTGAAACTCACATGAGACGACATAATGCAATAAATTCGTTTTATTGTAAGAATAAAAAGTATTAAATTAAATCCGGCTTCGTATCCAATTTATTTTTATCACATGAGCTAATATGATTATTGAAGAAAACAGACCGGAAACTATAGTAATTGATTATAAATTCATCTTTGATGATGGCACCGAAAAAATATTTTCAATTAACATTGACACCGCAAATTACGATCTCATCAGAACATTCAGAGATGTTCCGCAGGATTGGACAAAACTAGAAAAATTTCAATGCCCTAACTGTCCGCTGAATTTTGAAGAATATGAATTTTGTCCTGTGGCAATTAATCTTCAAGACATACTCGAATTTTTCAGCGATGTTCCTTCTTATGAAAAAGTGAACTTGGCTGTTACGACGCGCGAACGCACCTACATGAAGGACACTTCAATACAACAAGGCATTAGCAGCATTCTTGGAATAATCATGGTTACCAGCGGCTGCCCGGTAATTGGCAAACTAAAACCAATGGTGCGTTTTCATCTGCCTTTTGCTTCTATTGAGGAAACGGAAATAAAAGTTTTTTCCCTCTATTTACTTGCGCAACTAGTGAATGCGCAACTGGGCAAAGAGCAAGATTGGGAAATGAAAAAACTCAATGAAATTTATAAGGAAATCCGTGAAGTAAATGTTAACATTGCTCAAAAAATTGTTGACCTCGAAAAATTGGATGCAACAACTAATGCCGTTATTGTTCTGAATAATTTTGCCGATTCCGTTACATTGAGTTTGGAAGAAAAGGATTTAACTCCTCTGATTCCTTTTTTGAAGGAATTTCTTTGATAGATATATCTAAAAATTAGCCTTTCCTTTACAAAAGAATATTTCACGAACTTGCCCGACTTCGTCAAGGCTTGTATAGGTCAGAAACGAGGCAATAGGGAGTAGGCAATAGTGATTAGTGAATAGTATTCCGATTTTAATCTTGAACATTGTTAAACCTCCAAATAATTTAATTTTCATTTCAATTTTGTATTCTTATCCACTTTTGTCTATTTACTATTGCCTATTGCCTTCCTCCTGCCTATTACCTTCCTCCTGCCTTCCTCCTGCCTGCTGCCATTCTCACTGCCTAGCGGTGAAACAATACTCATAGGCAGTTTGCCGTAATACCATCCGTTCATATTGCAAATTATTCCGCCGGTTGGATTTGAATGGCAATCCGAACATCTATCATTCAAACGCAGAGCAAGACTCGGAAGAGCGTTTAATTCCAACAAAGCAATAAAAAAAATAAATAACGATCTATATAAAACTTTCATGACGGTTCCCTTGTTCTAATGATAGAGAAAAATAATAATGATGAGTCCACTCCGAAAAACCCCAAACGGGTTAAAACCCGTTTGGGAAAGTTTGTTTTTAGCTTGTTATCCCCACGTTAAAACGTGGGGTTAATAACAATATGACTTTTCAGAGTGGACTCAATGATGTTTCTCTTTACAAAGTATTAAATATTAACAAAATATTTCAAGGAAAAATACTAATGAGTATCTACGGGTATATAGTAACATTTCACGTAATGATGGCAGGTATGTGGTTATTAAATTTGATTTTCGATTTAACCATGAGAAAACAAATTCTGAATGCAGCCGACCGGGCAATTAAAGAGAATAATGTACTGTTCTATCTCAAGTACACTAATTTATTCGGAATGATTGGCGCCGGGGGAATTTCGATAACAGGGCTGCTAATGGTAATTATTAATCCAGTCTATTCTCTTTTTGAGTTTAGTTCAAATCACTGGCTTGCATCAAAGCAGATTATTCTGGTTGCATTGCTCGCGCTCGTTTTTGCCAGGATAATTCCGATTGCAAATGCAATTAAACAAAATCTTTCAGACAATGCAATTTTAGATTCAAAATTGAGAAGTCTTTTCAACATAAATAGCTGGATGAATTTGCTGGTTGTGGTCAATATTCTGTTTGCCCTGAGTCGAAGATTGCTCTAAGTTGTTTACTTCGTTTTGATTCCTTAAATGAGTAAATTTGAAAAACTCTTTAAGACAATAATTAACCAATCTGTAAAAACAGAAGCGCAATGAAAAATATTTTTATTTTAGGCTCTACAGGATCAATTGGAGTTAATACGCTTAATGTTATCAGTCAGTTCCCGGATAAATTTCGCGTTGTTGGTCTCACGGCAAATAAAAATGTTGACTTGCTGAAAAAACAAATAGAAAAATTTTCCCCAACTGTTGTAGTTGTTGCCGATGAAAATTCTGTGTTGGAACTTCTCAAATCATCGTCACAAAAATGTGAAATTCTCAGCGGGAATCATAATTTGGTGAATGCAGCAAAAAGTGCAGATTATGATATCTTAGTTTCCGCATTAGTTGGATTTGCCGGACTTGCGCCGACAATTGAAGGAATAAAACGGAAAAAGAGAATTGCTCTCGCGAACAAAGAAACGCTCGTAGTTGCCGGCGAATTAATAAATCAATTAATCAATAAGTATTCTGCGGAAATTATTCCGGTTGATTCCGAGCATAGCGCCATTTTTCAATGCTTAACGGGAGAATCGGTTGAATATATTGATAAAATAATTTTAACTGCTTCGGGCGGACCATTCAGAAAATTTAATTTAGAAGATCTAAAAAGCGTAACGGTAAAAGAGGCGTTGAAGCATCCAAACTGGGAAATGGGCAACAAAATTACAATTGATTCCGCGACCATGATGAACAAAGGACTGGAAGTAATTGAAGCTCATTGGCTGTTCAAACTTCCAAAGGAAAAATTGGAAGTTGTAATTCATCCTCAGTCGGTGATACATTCAATGGTACAGTTTATCGACGGTTCAATTAAAGCGCAATTAAGTTTGCCGGATATGCGGCTGCCGATTCAATACGCTCTATCTTATCCGGAACGGTTTAAAAGCAGTTTTGTGAATACCGAACTTCCAAAAGTGGAAAATCTTTCATTTCACAAGCCCGATTTTAATAAATTTGAATGTTTGAAATTGGCTTATGATGCAATGAAGCATGGCGGTACCGCGCCATGTATTTTGAACGCTGCAAACGAAATTGCCGTCAGCAGATTTCTTAATAGTGAAATAGGCTTTTTGGATATCCCGAATGTGATTAAACATTCTCTGGAAAAAATTGAAAATAATTCTCAGCCGGATCTTGATGCGATTTATAACTGCGACCGAAAAGCACGGGACGCAGCAAAAAGTTATATGAATTAAAAGGATAAACTCATGGATTATATAATATATTTTATTCTCACAATTGCAATATTGGTATTTTTCCATGAGCTGGGTCATTTCCTGGCTGCAAAAATGTGCGGAATGCAGACAGATATTTTTGCTATTGGATTCGGGAAAAGACTTTTCGGCTGGAATAGGATAAACGGTTTTTCTTTCGGCGAGTTAGAAGAAAATTTCGATTTGCAGGGGCATACCGATTACAGGTTGGGGATTATTCCATTAGGCGGTTATGTTAAAATTGTTGGGATGATAGATGAAAGTCTTGATACCAAGTTCGTTGAAACTGAACCAAAGCCGCATGAATTCCGCTCGAAACCGACTTATCAAAAATTGTTCGTAATTACCGCCGGCGTGATGATGAATATCACTCTAACTCTTGTAATTTTCTCGGGAATTAATTTCTTTCAGGGCAAGCAAGTTTTAAAGACAGCTCTTGTTGGAGAAGTTAAAGAAGGCACAATAGTTCATGATGCGGGCTTTAGATCTTACGATAAAATTTTGGAGATCGATAATGTCCCCGTAGATAATTGGGAAGATATCCTTAACAAACTATTGATAGAAAATTTTGGACAGTTTAAATCCGTTAAAGTACTGCGCGATAACGCTGATTATAATTTTGATATTTCAATTGATTTGACAACCGAAGCCGCAAGGCAGAATTTTTATTTGCCGCCGGGTGAAATTAGAACTGTGATTTCAGAAGTGTTTACGGAATCGCCTGCTGAAATTTCGGGAATTAAAGCGAAAGACGTTTTTTTGAGCATCAATAATATTCCGCAGGCGAATAGAAGCCAGACAATGGAGATTATTTCTTCGAGTAAAAGCACTCCGATAGATGTAAAATTATTACGCGGAAACGACACAGTTTACACAAACGTTACTCCCAGCGTTGAAGGTAAAATCGGAATTATGCTTGGGGATGCTTACACCGGAGAAATAGAGTATCGTTCGTATAGTTTTTTTGAATCTGTTTCTAAGGGAGTTACAGATATATTTGACTACACTGTTTTTACATTTTCTTCGTTGAAGACGGTTATTGCCGGGGATGTTGAATTCGGAGCAGTCATGGGCGGACCGGTAAAGATTGCTCAACTTGCCGCTGATACAGCCGACCTTGGATTGATTGCCTTTTTAAGATTTTTAGCGTTTATAAGTTTGAGCCTGGCAATCGTGAATATTTTGCCTTTCCCTGTTCTTGACGGCGGTCATTTTGTTATAATTGTTATTGAAGGCATTATCAGAAAAGAACTACCGATAAAATTTAAGATAGCAATTCAAAATATGGGTTTCATTATTCTATTGATTCTGATGGTATTCATCATTTATAACGATATAATAAATTTATAACTCACGTTACTTAAAAATGTAGAGCGAAACTCTGTTTCGCTCATTAATTGAATAATTTGAACTAAATTGGCTGATCGATTCAGCGAATCGCCCTACAATTTTTATCCTTTTGCGTAAGATGAGTTTATAAGTAGCTAATGAATTTCCCTGACGCAGACGGCGGGGAGATTCAGCCCTCGTTCACCGAAGCAAAACGCGAAGTCGGACTAAGTTCTTTATCATTTACCCGCAGCTTTAAAGTGTAACTTTCCTGCGGGCTATTTCTCTCCATTATTTAATCCATAAACCAAATCATTTTTTCAGAGGAGTACATGAATAATTCTTTTAAAGGAATTGTAATTTCTATTATTTTTTGTTTGCCAATGCTATTGCACGCTCAAGATTCGCTTCATTACAATTTGGCGGAATTAACTGTAACGGCAAGTAAATCGCCGGTTTACTATTCGGATTTAGCCAGAACAGTTGATGTGATTCAACCACAAGATATTAAAAATTATCCGGTCAATACTATTGGAGACTTACTCCAATACATTGGCGGAGTTGATTTAAAGCAGCGGGGCGCTGAGGGAGTTCAATCCGACATTTCAATCAGAGGTGGATCTTTTGAACAAACTCTGATTCTAATTGATGGAATAAAAATAATCGATCCTCAAACCGGGCATCATAATCTAAATCTGCCTGTCGATATAAACGAAGTGGAAAGAATCGAAATCTTAAAAGGTGAGGGAAGCAAAATTCATGGACCAAATGCGTTTAGCGGTGTTATAAATATCATCACTAAAAAAAGCTCTGTTGATGAGTTATACATAAAAGCAAGCGGCGGGAATTTCGGTTTTCATTCGCAAACGCTTGGATTAGGTAACAGGCTTGGATCTCTATCAACACGTGTCAGCGCCACAAGATCAAAATCCGATGGATATATTCACAACACTGAATTCGAAAGCGCAAACATCTCCGTATCGTCAACCTACGTAAATGCTGCCGACTATCACCGCATCTTTTTGGGATTTAACGAAAAGGATTTCGGCGCGAATAGTTTTTACTCATCCAAATATCCGGATCAATCTGAGCACACAATTACAAAACTACTTGCGGCGTCATCGGAATATTTTTTGGGGAGTATTAATGTTTCGCCTAAAATTTATTGGCGCAGAAACAATGATGAATTTCTACTAAAAAAAAATAATCCGGCATTTTACAAAAATCTTCACGAGACGAATGTTTTTGGTGGTGAAATCGGGATTTCAGTGAAATCAGATTACGGTTCTACTTCTTTTGGCGGCGAATTTGGCTCCGATAAAATTGTAAGCAATAATCTTGGTAATCATTCTAGAGAAAGGCATGGATATTATCTCGAACATCAATTCGAAAGCATTATAGGCATAAACCTAAATGTGGGTGGCTTTGCATACAAGTATTCAAATTTGGATTGGAAAGTTTGGCCGGGATTTGATGCTGCCTACAGAATATCACAGTCAGTAAAAATTTACAGTTCATACGGCAAAGCGTTTAGAGTTCCGACTTATACCGAATTATTTTACAATGATCCGGTTACTGCGGGCAATCAGTTTCTTAAATATGAGGAGTCCGATTCCTACGAATTCGGAAGTTCCTTCAACTCTTCAAACGTCAGTTTACGGGCAAATATATTTTACAGAGAAGGGAAGAATTTAATTGACTGGGTTAAGTCGGATGATAGTTCTAAATGGAATGCGCGAAATATTTCTGAGATAAATACAACGGGATTTGAATTTAGAGTTACAGTCAATCCAGTATGGCTTGATTTCAATTTAATTGAGAAGATTGATTTTGATTTCACCCATCTGAGTTCGGATAAGTTCTCCGGTAATTTAGAATCGCGTTATCTTCTGGACCATTTGAAGAATCAAGCAATATTAAAAATAATGAGCAGTCCTCTTAATATTATCACAATGCTAATATTTAGATATGAGCAAAGACTTAACAATAAGGAGCAATTTTTAGTTGATTTTGGATTAGCAAAAGCCGTAATTGGAGTCGAACTCTTCGTTAAAGTCTCCAATTTATTCGATAGGAAATATGAGGACATCGCCGGTGTAATGCTTCCGGGACGTTGGGTTAAATTGGGTGTGAGTTATTCTCTTGAGTATTAATGAATAAATACTGCATCAAAAAAACTTGCTGCCAAGTCACAAGACACTAAAACATAAAGGCTTTCTTTCCACTTCGTGTCTTTGAGACTTTGTGGCAGAGATGTTTTGCAAAGAAAAGCCATCATTAGGGCGGCGCTAAAACTCACTTCAGAAGTTGCTTGTAACCTATAAAAGCTTTTTTACCAAGATTATTCTGCGTTCCCTCAAAATATGAATCCGGATTCAAATTAGAAGTTATTGGGAAATGTTCGATCTGTTGAAATCCTTTCACTTCTAAAATCTCACCGCTTTCGGTTTCAACGGTTAATTTATGAGTAGGCACAATCGCGGCATCCACATCATCCGTAAAATAAGAACTTGTTAACCTTTGCAGTTGGCTTAAATATTTAGCTGTTTCTACAGAATCAGTCGGCTCGTCATTTGCGAACCAAATATCGTTCAACTTAACAAGTTGATAAGAGCTATCTGCCGGATAGTTAAAACTAATTCGATTCCAATTTTTGTAATCACCTGTAATAATAGAGTTATCGCGAAAACTCGAAATGCCTTGATTGAATGTAGCTGAGAGAAATCCATCAACTTCGTAAACATCAGAATCGTTGTTTAAGCGCACATAAGTAGACATGCTGCGCGGCTGTTGAAACGCAAATTTGCCCAATAAAATATTTAGTGTTTCTTTGCCGTCTTCAATTATTTTAACTCTTGTGGCGGTTGAATCAACTTCAAACTCCGTCCATTTTTGAGAGCCTCTCGCGGCTAATCGTTTTGGTTTAATGCTCAAAATTTGGTTGATGAGATTATCTGCTTTTGAATCAGGAACACTCACAACTTTTCCATTCGTGAGAGTAGTTTTCCAAGAATCATTTTCTTTGAAGATTTTTATTTCAGCATGATTTTGAGATTTAGGATATATCAAAATCTCCGTGATTTCCGTTGTGTCGATATCAACAAGTTCCTGCCGGAAAGTTCTTTCATTTTTCTCATCGGTAAAATAAAAGACTGCCGCAATCACAACAAGAACTCCGAAAATAACCGCTAATTTTTTATTCGATAAATTATTTAACATAGTCAACTGATTTTAATTGTAATCTGGTTTTTCTTTTGATATGCGCTCGAACCAATCCATAAATGATTATTAAAATAATCGGCAGAAGGAAGTTCAAGTATTTCACAATCATCTTTGTGCCGTCTTCAAGTTGAGCGTCCAACGGTCTAGAGGTAACGCCTTTTGTTCTCAGCTCAATTAATCCTGTATCGTCGGAAAGCCAATCAATCGCATTCACCATTAAGCTAACATTATCCGGCTGAAGTTGCTGCGCTTGCTGTCCATCGCCGTTTACGGCAAAGTCGCCATCAGAAAAAACAACCATTTTAGAAATTGTTTCACCGACTAATCTGCCTTCGACTGTTACGCCAACCGGAATTGAAGACATACCAAAATCGCTCGGCTTCCACTGCTTGGAAATATCAAAAAATAGCGGTGGATTCTGAACTCCTACTTTAGCGGAACTTAATGCAATTGGGTAGTAGGTTATCGAAGTATCTCGCGGAGTAATTTTGATAGGACTTGCAAAAGGAAGTACAACAGATTCAAGTCCTTCTGTTATCGGGTGATTTGCAAAATTAGATATAATTGGAAGATACGGGAAACTTATCGGCGTATTCATAACGAACATGCCCTGCTGCTGACGAACCATAACATTACTGCATTTGGAATCGACCAAAAAACTCTCTTCAACTTCAATTCCCTTTTCCCTAAGCCATGCATTAAATCCGGTTGACACCTTGCTGCCGGAAGCCGTTGTCAAATCGCCCATTACTGAATTCAAAGCCAGCATCAATCTTCCGCCGCGTCCTAAGAACTCATCAAGTTTTTCGAATACGTATGGAGCTATTGAATCTGTTGGCGCGATAACTGCGATAGTTTTAATTTCTTGCGGGATGCTCGCCAAAGGCGTTATGTTCAGAGTATCCAAGGTGTACATAACGGATATTACTTCGTTTAACTGTTGAAGCGAAGAAATTGGCGGCTCGCCGTGTCCTTGCAGTAACGCAACTTTTGGCTTATTCGGCACAGATAGTTTTTTAATATTTGTCGTTAAAGCATACTCCATCGCAGCGCCTGGTTGAAGAAAAGGAATTACTTCTTTCTTCTCGCCAAGTTGAAGAACAGCGCCGAGATATGCTCTTTGCTGTTTAACCTGATCCCTTTCGCGGACGTTTATCATTATCGGTCTAATTCCGCTTTGCTGCGCCTGCATTTCGGTTTCTTCATCTTCATTCGGATTGATAAATTCATAGACAATCTGTCCGCCTGAGTAACTGTCAAATTCAGTAAGCAGATCTTTAAAATCATCTTTCACTTTAGATACGTCAGGAGGAAGATCTTCTGAAAAGTAGGCAGTTACGGTTACGGGATCATTCATCTCAGCAAGAATGTCCTTTGTGGCATTGCTTAAACTATATCTTTGGTCGGCTGTAAAATCTAATCTAAAAAAGAATTTATCGCCCAAAAAATTAACCAATATTAAGATACCGAATAATAATGCGATGGAAGTTTGTATTTTTTTTCTTGTCAGCATGGCTTCCGTTACTCAACTATATTTCTTTTTGAAAGTATTGTTTCTGCTAAATAGAGTCCAAAAAAACTAATGGATAGGAAATAGAGAATATCCCTTGAATCAATAACGCCGCGGGAAATTGAGCCGTAATGCGTCGATAAACTTAGATAACTCAAGAACTGTCCAACTCCTCCTGTTGAATTATCTGCAAGAACATCGAAGATAATCAGGAAGAAAACGCCGATAAACAACGCGAGAAGGAAAGCAACAATTTGATTGTTGGTAATGCTGCTTGCGAACAAACCGATACTAATAAATGTTGCGCTCATAAGCATCATTCCCAAATAACCGCACCACACTGCTCCATGATCGATTGGACCAAGCATCCAAACCGAAAAATAATACGGAAGTGTGAATAACAGCGCAATTCCGATTAGTTCAACGCACGCAACAAATTTTGCAATTATTACCTGCCAATCCGATACCGGTTTTGTAAGAAGCAATTCTAAAGTTCCGCTTCGCTTTTCTTCCGAAAGCATTTTCATTGTTAACGCGGGAATAAAGAAAAACAACGTCCAGTAAGCGACCGAAAAGAAAGGCTGCAAAGTTGCCTGCCCAATAAAGAAAATATCGGAACCGTAGAGCCAGGTAAAAAATCCGCTCATGCCTAAAAAGACGGTTATCAAAATGTAGGCAATCAGTGAATCAAAAAACGAGCGTAATTCCTTTTTGGAGATTATCCAGATTTCTTTCATGTTAATTTTATTTTGTTGTTAAGTTTCTAAATACATCTTCAAGTTTTGTTTCAATCGGAGTCATTTCTGTAAGAATCCAATTTTTCTCTTTGCAGAGATTAAAAACATTTCTTTTAGAAGATTGATCGTTTTTACTGTTGATTAAAAATCCGAATTCGCTGCTTTCATACGGATCGATCATTGCAACTGAATCAAGCTGCTGAACTGACGAAATAATTTCATCTTTCGAAGGAGCGTCAAGGATTTCAACTTTTAATACTTCCTGACCATGCGCCTGCTTGCGCAAAATTTCCGAAGTGCCGTCGGCTACAATTTTGCCTTCATTAATAATCAATATTCTATCGCATGTAGCTTCCACTTCCGGTAGAATATGAGTGCTTAAAATAACGGTTTTTTCTCTTCCAATTTCGCGGATCAGTTTTCTTATTTCTACGATTTGATTTGGATCTAAACCCGACGTAGGTTCATCGAGTATTAAAATTTCCGGATCGTGAATCATAGCTTGGGCAAGCCCAACTCTCTGTTTATATCCTTTTGAGAGTTCGCTTATCTTTTTGTGCTTCTCAACATTCAATCCGCAAACTGCAACCATTTCTGCAATTCGTCTCGGGATTTTGTCTTTTGGCACTCCATTAAGTTCAGCCACAAATTCAAGATATTCAAGAACGTACATATCAACATAAAGAGGATTATTTTCGGGCAGGTAGCCGATTTTTCTTTTTATCTTCCCTTGATCTTCATGAATTGAGTACTCGCCGATTTTAATATCGCCATCGGATGGAGCCATAAAACAAGTGATTATTTTCATCGTAGTTGTTTTACCGGCGCCGTTCGGTCCAAGGAAACCAACGATTTCTCCGGTTTTAACTTCGAATGATATGTTGTCTACAGCTCTTTGTGTGCCGTATTTCTTAGTGAGATTGGATACTGTAATTCTCATAGTATATAGATTATGTTTTTTGAAGGGTCAAATTTATTACAACTAAAATATTTTTTCAAGTTTATCAAATAATTCATCAAGATTTTTTTTCGATTTTACCGTATAATAAAAAATTAGTTCCTAAAAATATTTATAGTCTCGTAAATTCTCTTATCCCGTTTTCACTTGCAATAATTACTTTGTCTGCGATTCCGACAAATAAGCCGTTTTCAACAATTCCGGCTCTTTGATTTAATTCAAGTGATAACTTACCAGGATTTTCTATTCTCCCAAAATTAGCATCCAAAATAAAATTGCCTTCATCGGTAATGCAGGGTTGCGATTTTTCATCCAAACGTAAATCGACTTTTGTGCATCGCTTTGATAAAAATTCCATTTCAGAAGTCAGTGCGAATTTGATAACCTCTATTGGAACTGCCCATTTCTCGCCGATTCTTTTGGAAACTTTTGTGTCGTCCACAATAATTAAAACTTTCTTGCTTGCCTGCGCAACAATTTTTTCCCGCAGAAGCGCTCCGCCGCCGCCTTTTATTAAGTTCAGTTCTTCATCAACTTCGTCGGCGCCGTCAATAGTAAGATCAATCCGGGAATAATCTTCCATTTTTCCCAAAGGAATTCCTAATTGCCCCGCATGTTTTTCAGTAGCAAGCGATGTCGGAATTCCAATAATATTTTTTATTGTTCCCATCTTCAATAAATCAGAAATTTTTTCCAGCGCAAACTTAACTGTGCTTCCGGTTCCTAAGCCGACTATCATCCCGGATTTTATTTCAGCAACAGCAGTTTCCGCAGCAAGTTTTTTAAGGTCATCTTTAATATTCAAAATACCGCCCATTCCATTTATCTCAATTGTTTATAGCATTTATTAATTGTAGATTTGGCATCCAAATTTATAATAAATGTTTGTTGAATATGTTATTTAAAGAAAAAAATTATCTGGAAGAAAATTTAATCTCAAAAGAAAGAAAAAGAAAACAATTAATTTTTTATTCTTCTCTTGGAGCAGTCGCTTTTGCGTTCTTTAATGTAGTCATGTACTATCTCTCTAATTTTTAGTTAACTCCACTTTACTCCATCAGCTTGAAAGAAAAAAATGTCGAACAATAACGTATATATAGAAACATACGGTTGTCAAATGAATTTAGCCGACACCGAAGTTGTATTAGGTATATTGAAGAGCAACGGCTATTCGGTTACTGATGATATCAGAAATGCCGATGTTGTTCTTTTAAATACTTGCAGCGTGCGCGACAATGCCGAGCAAAGAATTTATGGAAGACTTGGTAATCTTAAAAGATTAAAAGAGAACAACCCCGGCATGGTGTTGGGAATTTTGGGCTGCATGGCGGAGCGTCTGCGCACCGATTTAATTGAAGAGAAAAAAATAGTCGATTTGGTTGTTGGTCCGGATGAGTACCGTAGACTTCCTGAATTTATTGATACTGTTTATTCAGGCGAAAAAGGAATTGGAGTAAAACTCTCAAAAACTGAAACTTATGATGATATCGTACCTTTCCGCGAAGATGGGCTAACCGCATGGATTTCGGTGATGAGAGGCTGCGATAAATTCTGCACTTTTTGCGTTGTGCCCTTCACACGCGGAAGAGAAAGAAGCCGTTCAACCGATTCAATTATTGATGAAATTCAAGTTCTATCGCAGAGAGGATTTAGGGAAATTACATTACTCGGGCAAAATGTTAATTCATATAACGATGGAATAAATGATTTTGCGGATTTACTAGCAGCAAGCGCAAAAGTAGATAGATCTTTACGAATAAGATTCACGACCTCCCACCCTCAGGATTTATCGGACAAACTGCTTTACACAATTGCCGAAAACCCTAATTTGTGTAATTACATTCATCTTCCGGTGCAATCGGGATCGAACAAAATTTTGGAATCAATGAACAGAACCTACACGATTGAACACTACTTGAATCTAATTGAAAAGGCTCGTAAGATTATTCCTGGTGTTTCATTTTCAACCGATATAATTGCAGGATTTCCAACCGAAACATTTGAAGATCATTTAGCCACAATTGACGTTATGCAGAAAGTAAAATACGACGGCGCTTATATGTTCAAATATTCTCCGCGCGAAGGCACAAAAGCTTTCAAAATGAAAGATGATGTTTCCGAAGAAGATAAATCAAAAAGACTTAGCGAGATTATCGATTTGCAGCGGATTATTTCGTATGAATTAAATCAAAAACTTATTGGCACAGAAGAGATAGTTTTGGTTGAAGGACCGAGCAAAAAATCGGATAAATTTTTCGCGGGTAGAACCGATAGTAATAAAATTGTTATCTTTCCGGCAGAAGAAATTATTGCTTCCGGAGATTACATAAAAGTGCTGTTAAATAAAGCTACTTCGGCAACTTTATTCGGCGATTATCAGTCAACCGTAATGAAACGAAATGAAAAACTTCCACTCACAGCTTAAACCGATGAAAGCATTTTTGTTTTTAATGTTATTCACTTCAGTTTTTAATGCACAGAATACTAATATCATTCCGGCATTAAAGGAAATTGAATCCGGCAATTTTGATGAAGCCGAGAAGTTTCTGGAAAGTAATATCAAATCAAATCCTAATGATCCTTCCCTGTTATTTCTGAAAGCTGTAATCACAGAAGAAGCCGATAATGCAGCAGATTTATATTCGAAAGTTTTTAATGAGTTTCCAAATTCTGCTTATGCCGATGCGGCATTATTTAGATTATTTTCTATGCATTATGCCAATGGCAGCTATAAAACCGCCGAGACAATTCTAAATCAATTGAAAGAAAAGTATCCATCCTCCCCATATATTATTACAGCCGATAGAGCCATACCCGACGAAGAAGAAATTAAAACGCCTCCTGTTCAGGTGGAGCCTGTAAAAATCATTGAAAAGTTGGAAGCAGAAGAAAAATATTATTTTACAATTCAGGCCGGAGCATTTTCTAACGTTGGCAATGCCAGAGCATTGAAAAACAAATTTGAACAGAAAAATCTCTATTCAAACATTTCTCAAAAAGAAGTTGGCGGCACTATTTTCAGTATTGTAACAGTCGGTAGATTTCAAGATAGAAACGAAGCCGAGCAGCTTCTGCAGTCTGTAAATCGAGAATACAAACTTCAAGGCAGAATCATTCCTTATAATTAGAAGCATCAACATTGAAAATTATTTTCATCGGAACCGGTTCGGGTAAAACTTCCCTTAAACGAAATCATTCGTCAATTGCGCTAATAAAAGCAGGCGGCGTACATTTAATTGACTGCGGCGATGGAGTTTCCCGCGCATTATTAAGCGCAAAAATATCTCCACTAGATATTGACTCAATTCTAATTTCGCACTTTCATGCGGATCACGCGGCAGGTCTTCCGTCTCTCGTTACTCAAATGAAACTGCAGCACAGAACGAAGAAGCTGAAAATTTTCACATATAAGCATCATGTTGAGTTTGTGGCTCTAATGCTTGAATGCGCGCTTTTATTTCAATCCAATCTTGGATTTGATTTAGAAATCGTTCCCTTTGAAAATAATTGTGCAATTTCTCTCGGTAATGGAATGTCTGTTTTGCCGAGAAAAAATTCTCACATTTCCGAGAAATACGGAGAAACTAAGTTTAGCAATAATCAATTTTACTCTGCTTCTTTTTTGATTCAGATAGAGAATTCAAACCTGTATTACTCAGCAGACATTGGGAATGTTGAAGATCTAAAAATATTTTGCGATTTTTCTTGCGATACTGCAATTCTCGAAACCACTCACGTGAATACTGATGATCTGAATAAATTTATTGAATCGGGGAAATTCAAAAGAGTATTTCTGACGCACATCGGCGATGAAACCGAAATTGAATTACAAAAGTGGATTGCGAAAATTAGAGCAGAATATTCCGCAAGCATTCAATTAGCATACGATGGCTTTGAGATCGAAATTATATAAGCGTAAAATGAAATTGTTACACGATATTTTTATATTTTATCGTGTGTTTAATAAAAAAATAAGTGCAAACAAATAGTTAAATGAGTACGGAAAAAATTCAAGAAAAACTCGGAATTATCGGAAAATCCAAAGGGATTAAAGACCTGGTGGATATAGTTTTGCAAGTGGCAAAGTCCGATATCTCCGTACTGCTCACTGGCGAAAGCGGCGTTGGAAAAGAAATTTTTGCCAATGCTATTCATACTTCCAGCAGCAGAGCAAACAAAAAACTTGTGAGCGTTAATTGCGGCGCCATCCCGGAAGGAATACTCGAAAGCGAATTGTTCGGACATGAAAAAGGTTCATTCACCGGCGCTACGGACGACAGAAAGGGCTATTTCGAAATTGCGGACGGCGGGACTTTATTCCTCGATGAAATTGCCGAAATGCCGCTTACTACTCAAGTGAAATTGCTGCGTGTTTTGGAAACAAACGAATTTATGCGGCTTGGCAGCGAAAAAGTTACTAAGGTTGATGTTAGAATAATCTGCGCAACCAATAAAAATCTCCAGCATGAAGTCGACAATAAAAAATTCAGAAAGGATTTATTCTTCCGACTCAAAGCTGTTACGCTTACAATTCCTGAGTTAAGAGAGCGCAAAGAGGATATAATCTCACTTGCAGAATTCATGTTGAAAAATTATTCCGAGAGGATGAAACTTCCTCCGTATATTTTCTCAAAAGATGCGCATGAATTATTCACAAATTATTATTGGCCCGGAAACGTTAGGGAATTAAAAAACGTAATTGAGACCGGCGCTGCGCTTAGTAAAAACAGCGTCTTAACTTCAGAATCTTTTCTCCCGCATCTTTCATCAAATTCTTCGGTTTACGAAACAAAAAATCTTCCCGTGCATTTAGACCGCTCTTCCGAAGAATTAGACAGAGAAATGATTTACCGCGCGCTTATTGAAATCAAAAGGGACCTGATACATCTTAAGAATATGGCAGGAAAGTATAACGGCGAAAACATTAGAAACACAGAAGATGCATTGGTTCACGAAATTATTCCTCTTGCTTCGCTGGAAAAAAAAGCGATAATTAATACTCTGGAATTTACCAAGTGGAATAAGAAAAAAGCAGCAGAACTGCTTAAAATAAGTGAAAGAACTTTATACAGAAAACTGAAAGATTATGAAATTCAATAACCGTAATATTTGTATCTTTGTATGCGCTTTATCGGCTGCTATTGCCGGATGCAGCTATTCTTTCACCGGAGCTTCAGTTCCGCCTCATCTCCAGACAATTGCAATCTCAATAGTGCAAGATAGGAGCAATAAAGGTGAACCGAATTTGGATAACCTTTTTACTGATGAGTTAATAAACAAATTTTTAAACGATAATACTTTAGAAGTAACCGACAAAAATAATGCCGACGCGCTGTTAGAATGTACAATCCTTTCTCTGAGCGATTCTCCGGAGTTGATAAGCGGAGACAGAGAAAAGGCGACAACACGCAGGATGACAATCACCGTTAAAGTGCAGTATAAAGATCTGGTGAATAAAAAGAGCGTTTTCGATAAGAATTTTTCGAACTACGAGACTTACGATACGGAATCTGATTTTATATCTGCAAGAAACTCGGCTATTGAAGCTGTTGTGGATTATTTAACAGAAGATATTCTGTTAGGTGTAGTTTCCAATTGGTAATTAATTAATAAAGAGACATTATGAACGAACTAGTTTTATTTATTTACTTCTTTTCCTTAACCATACTTTTAATTTTTTCCAGTCATGGTTTTATCATGCTTTTTTATCATATCAAATATGAAAAAGTTACACCCAAGGAAAAGGAATCTGCTGGAAACGATCCTTTGGTTACAATCCAGCTCCCGCTTTATAACGAAATGTACGTTGCAGAAAGATTAATTGATGCTGTCTGCAATATTGAATATGATAAAGATCTGCTTGAGATTCAGGTTTTGGATGACTCGCGAGATGAAACAGTTGAGATCGTTCGCAAAAAGGTTGAAGAAAAGAAAGCGCTTGGATTCAACATCGAGCATATTAGAAGAGAGGTGAGAACCGGTTTTAAAGCAGGCGCGCTTAAATATGGTCTTGGCATTGCTAAGGGCGAATATGTCGCTATTTTTGATGCAGATTTTGTGCCTACCACAGATTTTCTAAGAAACACTCTTAAATTTTTCCACGATGACAGAGTAGGAATGGTTCAAACACGTTGGGAACATTTAAACGAAGATTTCTCAATGCTTACAAAAATTCAGGCTCTTGCTTTGAACGGGCATTTTGTAATTGAACAATCTGTGCGCAACAAAGCGGGATTTTTTATTAACTTTAACGGCACAGGCGGAGTTTGGAGAAAAGAATGCATTGAAGATGCCGGCAACTGGCATGCAGATACGCTAACTGAAGATTTGGATTTAAGTTTTAGAGCGCAATTAAAAGGGTGGAAATTTGCTTACTTGCGTGATTTTACAACTCCTGCAGAACTACCCGCAGAAATGAATGCATTAAAAGCTCAACAGTTTAGATGGACAAAAGGAGCAATTGAAACTGCTAAAAAATTGCTGCCAACTCTTTGGAAATCGGATGTGTCTTTGAGAGTAAAACTTCAAGGAACTTTTCATCTGACAAACAATATAGTTTTTCCCTTCATACTGCTTGCAGGAATTTTGAACGTTCCGTTAATTTTTATTAAGAACAGCGGACCCTATGATAACTTCTTCAATTTGATGTCTGTTTTCGTTCTCGCATTTATAAGTTCATTTCTGTTTTATCTTTATGCTCAAAAAGATGTTTATGTTGATTGGAGAAAGAAAATTACGCTCTTCCCAATTTTTATGGCTGGAAGCATGGGCTTAGCTCTTAACAACACTCGTGCAGTAATCGAAGGTCTTTTAAGCAGAAAAAGTGAATTCGTTAGAACTCCTAAATTCCAAAACGTTAAGCAATCAGATTCATTAGTAAAGAATAAGTATTTTCAAAACACAAAGGTAGATACTTCTGCTTTTGTTGAGTTAATATTAGCGGTTTATTGCCTAATAGGTGTAATTGCTTCAATTTACTTTTGGGAAATTGCAGCGCTTCCATTTCAACTGATGTTCTTCTTGGGATTTGGGATTGTTTCTTTTCTTTCCCTTAAACAGTCTCTTGTGAAAAAGAAAGGTGCGTAAATGAGTAAGAGTCAAGCCGGTATCTCCAACGATAAAATCGCTTTGATTTATGAGTTCAATAAAAATTCTCCGCTGTTCGTCCGCGTTGCATACAACGAATTGGAGAATGGAAATATAGATCAAGCGTTAAAAATTTTGGGAAACGGTTTGGAACTGTATATAAATTATCCGACTGCTTTTATAATCAGCGCGCTGGCTCTTGCGCTTAAGGGTGAAACTCAAAAAGCTGCAGCAAAATTGGAAGAGCTTAAAAGTTATATCGATGCTGAAAAAACTATCGCTTATTATTTAGAGAAAATTAGTCAGATCAAAGGAAATAAATCCGATCTAAAATTGATTTTCAATAGAGCAACTGAAGAAAATTTTGTATCCGACGAATTCATTCCGAATGATGTTGATAATAACTTGGAAGAACTGGCTAAAAAATTAGCAAAAGCTAAAATAAATTTTTCTGATGATCCTGTCGATGATTCACCCGCATCGAAAACGGTAGAATTGAATGAGACAAGAGGCTTAGTTAGTGAAACTCTAGCGAAGATTTTTATCAATCAGCAGAATTATGAAGAAGCGCTGAATATTTATCAAACGCTAATCGGTATTCAGCCCGAAAAGAAAAATTATTATCTGGAAAGAATTGCAGAACTCAATAAGTTAATCGGTAAGGGGAATTAATTTCCCCCTTTTTTTTATGAATTTCTCCTTTAGTACAAATAAACTTCCCCAAGAATTTTACTCAAGACATGTTACAGATGTAGCAAAAGACCTCCTCGGAAAAGTTTTATGCCGTACAGTAAGCGGGCAAATTTTATCCGGGAAAATTGTTGAAGTAGAAGCCTATTCAAAAGACGGCGATGAAGCCTCACACTCTTTTAAAGAGAAAAATAAAAGAAATTCAATTATGTTTGAGGGCGGCGGAATTCTGTACGTTTATCTTATTTACGGAATTCATTTTTGTATGAATATTGTTACCGGAGACAAAAACAGCGGCTGCGCTGTTTTAGTGCGTGCAGTTGAGCCTTTAACTAATATTGACATAATGATGAAAAATCGTTTCGGCGAGGCTTTGCCGAATGACAAATCCTTAGCCCATGCAACGAACGGTCCTGCAAAATTGTGTAAAGCTTTTAACGTTGATTTGGCGCAGAACGGAATAAGCCTTTTATCTTCAGAAATATATTTAACAGAAGGATTTGAAGTAAGCGAAGATGAAATCGGTAATTCAAAAAGAGTGGGAATCAGTAAGTCAAAAGAACTTGATTGGCGATTTTATTTAAAAGGTAATAGATTCGTTTCAAAATAAACTTTAATACGGTGAAAGAGTTTTCTGTAAAACTGGAAGACTAACTGTAGTTTTAATAATTTTCTGTGTTCTTTATTGTGGACAAATTCTCTTATTCAAGATAGAAATGTTCTGTTTTTCGCCAAATATTTGATGTTTTTATCTGGCATAATGATTGAGTAAGTACATATTTTCATAAATATTGTGACTTAACATTTTTGTAATTAGTCCCGTAGGGACGTCATATTTATAGAAAGAATAAGCAATGAGTCCACTGCAAAAAGGCGCTTAAATCGAATTTGAGAAAGAATTGAAAACCGTTGAAACGGTTCACCAATTCTCTAAGTAGTTGTTAACCCACGACTTAAGTCGTGGGTTAGCTAAACTCAGTTGTGATTCTTTTAACCGTTTTAACGGT
>JAHJTX010000257.1 GCA_018829545.1 Bacteroidota bacterium
AAAAGCCCATTATGTGAGGTTGCTTTTTATTCTCCGCCCTAAAGAAGCTGTGTGAAAATTCTATGTCTAGCAAAAAAACTCATCCCCAACCCTCCCGATAAAGAACATCGGGACAAGCTTTCTCTTGAGAAGAGAAGGGGCTAAAACAAGCTGCTTTCGCAGCTTTAAAAAGTCCCTCTCTTTCTAAGAGAGGGATTTAGGGTGAGTTTGATGTTATTCACATAATCTCTAAAGGACAGAGTTAATCAAAATACAAATCAATCAATATTTAGAATAGAGCCTAAAACTTTTGAAGCTATGTGTTCAGTTTGAGTTTTTAACGAGATGAAATAGACTCCCGAAGACACTTTTTCATTAGAATTATTTTTGCCATCCCAAATAAATGAATATTCGCCGGTTTTTAAGCGCCCATCGAATATTTTTTTTATTAATTCTCCATTGATATCAAACACATTCAAATCAATATGATCATCTGCAAGAATTGACGCTTTAATTGTTGTAGATGGATTAAACGGATTGGGATAAACATTGATTTCATGATGGAAATTCTGCGCAGACGCAACATCTTCATGAACTGATGTTACAGATGAATATTTCATAATTCTCCCTCCATCGCCGCATAGCCATAAATGATTTTCTCCATAATTAGCCATACCATACCAGGTTTTTGTAATATCCGAGCTAAAAATATTTGCCCAAGTGTTTCCACTATCGTTGGATTCATATACAATGAAACGGGGATCAATTTGGGCAGTTGATGTTAACGACCTTATTTTAACATCTTCGTAAAATATCATATCAACGCCACTTACACTAGTTTGATTCCAGGTTTGCGCCATCAAAATACTTTATCCTAGATGGAATGTTTGGTATAAGTTGATTGAAACAAGAATTTGTTGTGTACTTCCAATTCAGGAATAATCAGAGTATAATTAATATGTAAAATTCAAAAATTCTTTTCCATGGAGAGTTTTAGTGAAGGATTTAAAAGTTTTTGTAAACGGCATGATTTTCACCGCAGATGCAAGGATGAAATGGGCAGATGCAGTTGTTACCGGTAACGATAAAATTTTATTTGTAGGCTCTTACGAAAAAGCAAAAGAATTTATTGACAAGAACACCGAGATAATTGATTTACAAAACAGATTAGTTCTCCCCGGTTTTATAGACGCACATGCGCACATTGTAATGGGCGGCGAATATTTATTGGGCGTTGATTTAACTCAAGCAAAATCACCAAACGACTTCAAAGAATCATTACAAAATTTTATTGGCGAGAACAGAGATAAATGGATAACGGGCGGAAACTGGAACCACGAGAATTATGAAAATGCAGTTCTCCCTCATAAAAATTGGATTGATGAGTTTTCAAAAGACACTCCCATATTCGTAAGCAGAATGGATTACCACATGGGCTTGGCAAATTCCAAAGCGTTGGAATTAGCCGGAATAGATAAAAATACACAAGACCCAATCGGCGGGACGATAGAAAAAGATGAAAGCGGACAACCCACCGGAATTCTGAAAGACAAAGCGATGGAATTGGTTTATAATGTAATACCCGAACCTGAAGATTTAGAGCTGGAGAGAGCCTTGGATTCTGCGATGAACGAGGCGATGAGATTCGGCGTTACGTCGATTCATGATATTACGTATAAAAATCATCTCCGCGCGTTTCAGAATTATGCTGAAAAGAAAAAATTAAAAACAAGAATCTACACACGCTTGCCGATACAGAATAGAAATGACTTAATAAACTCCGAAATTCAATATGGCTTTGGAAATGAATGGATAAAAATCGGTTCGATGAAAGCATTTGCTGATGGTTCACTCGGAAGTTCAACTGCATTATTTTTTAACCCGTATACGGATGACACATCATTATATGGTTTGGCAATGGATGTCATACAAAACGGCAATCTAGAGAAGTGGGCGCTGTTATGCGATAAAGCTAAACTTCAACTTTCTATTCACGCAATTGGCGATAAGGCAATATCTCAAGTTCTGGATATTTTCGAAAAAATTCGAGAGCAAAATCCGCCATGGGAAAGAAGATTCAGAATTGAACACGCTCAGCATATTGCGAAGAAGGATTTTTTGCGATTAGCTGAACTTGATGCGATAGTTTCCGCGCAGCCCTATCACCTTTTTGATGACGGATGCTGGGCGGAGAAAAAGATTGGCAGTGAAAGACTGAGAAATTCTTTTGCTTATAATTCGCTGCTTAATTCAGGTGTGAAAATGTGTTTTGGAAGTGATTGGCCTGTCGTTACTTTAAATCCTTTAACTGGAATATATGCGGCGGTTACAAGGCAGACTGCAGACGGTCATAATCCAAAAGGACTTGTACCGGACGAAAAGATATCAGTTGAGGAATCGGTAAAAGCGTATACGATTAACGGCGCTTATGCCGCCTTCGAGGAAAATATTAAAGGAAGTATTTCGCCCGGCAAGTTAGCAGATATGGTTGTTCTCTCCGAAAATATTTTTGAAATTGAACCTGAGAAAATAAAAGATGTTAGAGTTGTAAAAACTATATTGGACGGCGAAATAATTTATGATAATGGAGAATGAGTGAGACTATGACAATGACAATGACTAAGACAGTGATTTTAGCGCTTATCGTAGCGATGAATATTTCTGCGCAGCAAATGATAAGCTCGAAAGGGATCGAATTAATACAGGATGATTTGAAATCCGGGATAATTTCTCAAGAAGAAGCGCTCGTTCAAAAGTTCAGATTTGGTTTTAATAAAGCAAAGTTGAATGAAAAATATAAAATAAAAAATGACAAACCCTCCAAATGTGGAACAGCAATCATTAGCGAGTACAATAAAAGTAAATCAACATTGAAACCGGAGATTATTGACGAAATCGAATCTTATCTTTCATTCGAGAAATTTAATACATCAGCTTCCTCAAAATTAATATCTCCATCCGGAAAGTTCGAACTTACATATAGCGTAGATGGATTAAACGCAGTTCCTTCGAGGGATTCCGATTTGAATGGCGTTCCGGATTATGTTGAATGGATTGCAGATTATTTTGATCACTCGTGGGCATATTCAATTGATACGCTCGGTTTTCTCGCACCGCCTATTGGGAATGGAATGTATAAAATCAGCTTTGAAAATATGGATTATTACGGCTACACGAATACATCCACTCTTCCTGGGATGACATATATTGTAATGCACAATAATTACAATGGCTTTTCGCCGAATACCGATCCCGAAGGAAATCAGAAAGGCGCTGCAAAGGCAACCGCAATTCATGAATTCAAGCACGCTATTCAATACGTTTACAATAATTGGAGCAGCGTCGGTTGGTTCATTGAAATGGACGCAACGTGGATGGAAGATATCGGTTACGATCAGGTAAACGATTATTACAATTATTTAACTGCTTCCCATATTCAAAAACCTGGAAGATCATTCGAACAAGGCGATGGTTACGAAGACTGCGTTTGGCTGCATTATATTTCGGAAAGTCATGGAGTGCAAACCAATTTGGAAATTTGGAATAGAATTAAAAGCAATCCTTTTGAAAGTATCTACACAACTTTTGACGGGATTCTAAAAAAGTATTCTTCTTCATTTGAAGATGCATTGGTTAATTACTTCGTTTGGAACACATTAACCGGTGATTTTGTAAACGAGAAGTTAAGCGGATACGAAGAAGCAGATTTTTACCCTACTCCTAGATTTTGCAAAAGCTATGTTCAGATACCCGATACTTCAAACGGGTGTGCTCGCTCGCAGTTATCGGCGAGTTATCTTCACTTCATTTCGGATCATTCCAATTCGCCGTTAAATTTTGTTTTTGAGTCTGCGTCAGGTAAAAATGAAATCGGACTAATTCTGAACTACAATGATGGAACCAGTGAATTAAAAAGAATTGAAATGCCCCAGCAAAATTTCATTCATTATTTGGGAAAAGAATTTTTAAGCGAATTAAAGTCCTTCGTTTTTGTGCCGGTTGTTTTAAGCAATTCCAGCGGAGATTTTTCTTACAGCTACGAAGTTTCACCTTTTAAATCTGCATCGTTCGCGCACACACCATTAAAGGATACCGAGCAAATTGGCGGAAGGGAAATTTTTGTAACAATTAAAACTCCGTTAGACATTGCTGTTCGGGATTCGCTAAAATTAAATTATGCGGTCGAAGGCAGCAATTACAAATCGGTTTACTTTTTGCCAACCTACAATCCGGATATTTACCTTGCCAGCATACCTGATTTGGGATATGAGGTGAGCATTAATTACTTTATAAGCATATATGATACTTTAGGGAATTATCTTTATGAGCCGAGTGACGGTTCGACAAATCCTTTCACATACTACGTCGGGAAAGATGTTATCTCACCGTCAATCACAGTTAATAAAATCGCTGAACCGCTTACGATATATAATTTTCCACGGCGGCTGTATGTAAATATTGAGGACAATATCGGATTGGATTCAGCTTTTGTTGAATATCGACTGAATGACAACGAACTGGCGCACAGTCGATTTGCAGAAATTCGGGCTAATTTATATTCCACTCTCATGGATATTGATTCTACACAGCTTAAATCCGGAGATGTAATTGAATACCGATTGAAAGCGGTGGACGTTTCTTCCAACGGAAATACAGCGGTAATTCCTGAAACCGGTTTTTTGCAAATTCCAATTGAACGAGGATTTAAATTTACGTCGGCAAAGAATAAATTTATTGAAGATAATAACACCATCTCTGTGCGAGATACAGTTACGGTGAATGACGATATTTTAATCGACGATATCGATATTTATTTCAAGTCATCCCACCAAAGGTTCAGCGACTTGGAAATTAAACTTAAAGGTGCAACCGGAACTACAAAGACTTGGTTTCAACGTCCGGGACTTGATACAAAATATTCAAACTCCGGTTACGCAAATATTATCTTCGATGATGAAGCTGAGTTCGGCATTGATAATCCAATTTATCCGGACTCAACAATCGCAGAGGGTATTTTTACTCCTTCTCTTCTTGACCTTTCATCTTACGAAGGAAGCTCCGCCAAAGGCAAATGGATTATTTATGCTTACGATAGAGAAAGCGGTTTTTCTGGATCAATTGAAGAATGGGGTTTAATAATTAGAGGCAAAAACCTAACCGGCATCGAAGAAGAAAAAGTACAGCCTACAGCATTTAGCTTATCGCAAAACTACCCGAATCCTTTTAATCCGAAAACAGTTATAAAGTTTCAAGTTCCAAGTTCCAAGTTCATCAAGCTGGAAGTTTATGATATCCTCGGCAGAGAAATTCAAACGCTTGTAAATGCGCCAATGTCTGCCGGCGAGCATGAGGTAACCTTTAAAGGCAGCAAGCTCCCCAGCGGCGTTTACATATACACACTAAAAGTAAAC
>JAHJTX010000028.1 GCA_018829545.1 Bacteroidota bacterium
ATTTGCAACTTGACAAACTTGGAACTTGAAACTTTATAACTGTTTTCGGATTGAAGGCTTGCCCGCCGAAGTTAATTGAGAAATGAGTTCAAATAAAATCTTATTTAGGAATAACGAAGGCGGGGGTTTGGGTAGTTATTCCTTAATGCATAATCTTTAATTTCCAAATTTCCTTCGTATGCTACGTTTATTTCGCTCTCTTTAGGTAATACTTCGCATTGATCCTGAACCAAAGTTATTTCGTCCTCAAGCCGTATAAACTCACCGTCTACTTGTATTTCGCCAAAGCCAAAGTAGATATGCTTATCTTCTTGTTGGAGGCTTATTTCGTTTGTAATAATTATTTTATCATTCGCCTTTTGCAATCCGCCCTATTCGTGCAATGCAAACGAATACGGAGTACTTTGCTTTTGAAGTATTGATATTCACTGATCTGTGTATGAGCTTCCATTGCTCATTTTTACATCGCCGGAATACGGAATATTAAGGGTTGAACTTGGACTGGAAGTTCTTATAAATTTCCCGCTGGTTTTACTGCTTCCAACAGCTATTATTGCACCAAGAAGTAAAGCTGCAAATCAAAGAAGAAAAGACGGCAATAGTATACTGCAAAGATTATAGTCGCAAAGAAAAGCAAGAAAAAGTTAAGTTCGTCTTTCTCGGATTCAGTTATCAACCCAGAGGAAGAAAAAGTAAAATAGACGGAAAACTTTTTACGGCATTTACAGCGGAGATAAGTCAAACCAGCCAGAAGAAAATAGGGGAAGTGATAAAAGGCAATAGCATATAGAGATACAGTCAAATAGACATAACGGCTATCGCAAATCATTTAAATCCCAAAATCAGAGGCTGGATAAACTACTACGGCAAATGCAGCAAGAGAAGCCTAAGAAGAATAATGATGAGAATAGAATGGAAACTGATAAGATGGATGAGAAAGAAATACAAAATCGGTTATCGAAAAACGGTCAAGAAACTCGCATTGATAAAACAAGAAAACCCAAAACTATTTTATCATTGGCAAACTGGATATTGTTAAAACTATCATTGAATAACACGAGCCGTATGACTGTCACAGATTGTCCCGATGATTTTTATCGGGATACGTTTCTGTGAGCGGTTGAGGGTTGAAATTCCCTTCGCCTACTCGGCGTGGACCAAATCATTTATTAAAAATTCTCCGTCAGCTTCCTCAACTCTCTCGTATGAGTATAAAATTCCTTCTGTGTAAGTTCCTTTAAGAAAAGCAGTCCTTTAGACGCCCGTACTCGCGGATGTTCATTCTTCAAGAAAAAGTTCTTACCCAAGCATCTTCTAATTGTTTGGTATTGCTCTACCTGTATTTTTTGCGCTAATCTGTTAAATGTCCCGTCATGTTCCCAGCTCGGGAAGCTCGCATTTTTTTGCGTAATAAAACTGTGCATAAATGTATTTTCAAGTATAGCGAATGAGTTCAAACTAATGGGGATGTACATGTTCGCCTCAGCGGGGTGGAAGCGGTACCATACATTTCTATATCCCCAGACTTTGACATCGTCAACGCCAGTTTCTTTCTCGTAGAGTTTTAGCGCTTCGGAAACAGCCTGCATTACTTTGTAGTGAGTATCAGGCCCGCTGCCTTCCGGATCAAGCGCTACGGAAACTACCGTCGGTTTAATTTTCATCATCAGATTAAAAACCGGAATCACATCTCTATCCATTTCAGGCTGCTCTGTGAATATATCGCCCTGATAAAATCCTAATCTTAAATGAGAAATATCGTTCACGCTGAAACCGTAATAACCCCACAATACTTCAACTTCCCATTCGCGCGCCATTCCTTTCAATTTTTGAACGTATGGCACATCCTTCTTTCCCGGATACTGCGTCTCGAAATAGTTTATCAATTCATCCACGCGGTCAACAAGGTAGTTCGGATTATCCTCTTCGTAAATTTCAACCATATTTCTTAAAAGCCTTCTCGATACTGCTTCATCGCGCAATGTTCGGCTATGCGCTGCAATCCCATCAAGATAAAGATTCACATCTCTGTTCCTGCCTTCAATAAATTGCGGATCAAAGTAACCCGCCTTAAATCTCTTATCGAATATTCCCAATTCAAGAAAACTCTTAGTCTTACTGCATATTTCCAGCATGAAAGAATTAGTTACAGCAGTGAAGCCGCTGGTGAGATACGTAAAATGATGTTTATTCAGCGGAGTTCGCACAAGATGATTTATAAATGGAAGATAACCCAGCATAATATCGTCATGATGCGGGGCGGTATGCAGAATAGTTTCATTTTCAATTGACCTCATTCCGTACTCAAGTCTGGAAACTAATTTCTGCGATACGCTTTCGGTCAACTCTTTTATGGATTTGCCATTCTTCTGTAAAATTAGATTAGCAATTTTATCGTTTGTAAAATCCTCCTTTGTTAAATCCGCCAGACACTTTTTCCTTTCTACAACAAGATTTATTACAGCCCGTTCAGTTGATATTGGGTTTACGGGATCCTGCTTTTGAATGTCGATAAATCTTCTTTCCCACAATCTTAAAGCCGCTCCGTTGGTTAAATAAAATCTCCCGTTTTTCAATTTTTGAAGCGCAGTAGCGGGATACTTATTGGAAGCTTCAATCTGAATTGAATCGCGCAGAATGTTTGCTTTAGCTTCACCGGCGGCTATGATTATTGCCGTTGCTTCGGGATTGTAAGTTATCGTATCCAATCCTATTGTGATTACCAACCGGTTTTTAGCTATCTCAATTCCGCCCAGATCAGTAGCCGCTGCCGCTTGCGTCTCATAATTTGTTTGAATCAATCTAGTCGTTGAAAAGTGATCGCTTCCCTGAACGTTAAAGCCTATATGCCCGTCCGGTCCAATACCGCCAAGGAAAAATCCAATCCCTCCAAGCTCTCTAATCTTCTTCTCGTAATTGGTGCAGAATTCATCTACTAATTCAATTGTCCGCTTTTGAAGCCTTTCCTGTCTGCTGCTTGCCCACCTAGTGCGAAGCGATAAATCAACAATTAGATTTGGGAATATTTGATCGAGAGGAAGTTTTTCTGCCGTTTCAATCTCGTTGATATTCATCATCAAAGCTTTCGAAGTGTCAAATCCGAGGTTTCTGAAATAGTATCTCTGTATATAATAAAAAAAGCTGTTGTGCTGGTAAGCGTCAATTGGATAGAATTCATCAATTTGAACGAAAGTTAATTTAGATAGATCAGGTTTATTTTTTGTATTGATGGAAACTATTTGCAATTCATTTTGGATAAACTCAGTATCCCATTCCTTCTGAATTTTTGCAATCCATTTAATGAAGTGTTCCGGTGTTTTTCCTGTTGGGAGTGATATTACTCCGTTTGGATTATTCTGAACCCACTCAATAAATCGCAATGCAGTAAGTTTGCCAAGTTCAGGAAAACTTTCTACCTGGACGATTGGTATTTTCTCAAGAGGAGGGTAGAGGAAATGTTTCCCCGATTTTTCGAGATAAAATTTTTCGACGCATGATGAGTTTGCGAAATTTGTTCCTATGATTTCAACATTCTCTTTGCATGTTTTTGGCGAGTTACTCATAAATTTCTCTTGTTCCATAATTAAAAATCGGCTTGAAAACAAAATTACTAATTGTTGTATTCACATAAAAGAAAACGAAAATTATTGTGCGTTTATTTTAAGCCTACTTGCAAATTCCAAAGATGCATCATTCCGATTTCGGACTTTCCTGACGGAAGGTAATATCATAGTTTACTTTTCAGTTAAAACCGGTTTTCAGTTTTTCAGTTCCATAGGAGGGAAATGTAATTAGAAATAAATCCAGCCAGAAATTAAAGCTCCGTAAGTCCGATAAGTAAATCTTGATTTAAATAAATGTTCACAAAATTGATATACTACAGACAAATCTTTGTAAAGAAGCTAAGCTGTTCTTGGCAATAAATAACATTCACAAATGTATTTTAGACAAAATGGGCTAAAAGCTTAATAATATGTTTGGTGAATTGAACTACTTTTTGTAAAATGAGAATACAAAAAAGATAACTTACAATAAATTCATTTGGAGAATAAATAATGCAAAATATTCACAAATTACAAATCGCTGCCTTACTGTTTTTTTTACTACTCAGTAGTTCAACTTTTGGTCAGTTCAGAGATTATGATCTAAAAGTTGGCGGCAAGTTAGAATATCTTTACCCGATGACAGACTTTTCCTCAACTTCCTCGCTAAATATTGATTCTTATCTCGCAAGAGTTTTGGCTCGATACGAATTAAATTACTTTTTTGAAGCCGAATTGAGTATGGGCATGGGACGCTTGTCCGAGAATGCTGACGGAAACGGTGACTATCTTAAAACCGACTTTTTTGATATCGGTGGTAAAGTAATATTCCGTCCTTTCGATTTTGATGATTACAATCCGTATGCATACATTGGCGCGGGCATCCAACCATTCGAAGTTGTGGATTTCGGACCTAGAAATAACGCACCCGACGCAAAAGCATTAGCTCTAAACGCACCAGTTGGTGTAGGCGTTGAATATCGTCTTACAGATAATTGGCTATTGGATGGAAATATTGGTTGGACTTACTCAACTAACGATAATCTTGACAAACAGTGGGAAGGCGATATTGATGATTCATATATGAACTTCGGAATTGGAGTTACTTATGTTATGGGCGTTAATAAAGATCGTGATAACGACGGACTCGAAAACGAATTTGAAAGAAGTATTGGTACATCTTTCCGTGATGCTGACACTGACGGTGACGGACTAAATGACGGATTAGAAGTCAATCAGTATAAAACAAATCCAATAAAATCAGACACTGATGGCGACGGTCTTTCAGATGCCGACGAATTAAAAAATTATAAAACCGATCCTAACAAAACCGATACCGATGACGATGGCTTAAATGACGGTGACGAGTTATTGAAATACGGAACAGATCCATTTAAAGCTGATTCGGATAACGATAAACTTACCGATGCGGATGAAGTTAATGTCCACAAAACTGATCCAAGTAATGCTGATAGTGACGGTGATAAACTCAGCGATTTCGATGAAATCAATGTCCATAAAACAAATCCATTAAGCGCAGATAGTGATGGCGATGGATTGAGCGACAGCGTAGAAATCAACAAATATAAATCAAATCCATTGAAGGCTGATACTGACGGAGGAACTAAACTTGATGGAGAAGAAGTAAAAGCTGGTCTTAATTTACTTGATGCTTCTGATGATGTTGCTCCGGTTGCTCCGGTTGCTCCGGTTGCTCCGGTCGTTGAAGTCGTTGAGGAAGTAAAACCGCCGGTAACTTTTGAGCCTGTTTATTTTGAACTAAACAGCGCAAAAATTGGAACTGAATATGAGTTAGTTCTCGAAAAAGCTCTTAAAATTCTGAAATTGAATCCGGATGTTAATGTTGAAGTTCAAGGGCATACAGATAATACTGGTTCGCTGAATTTAAACAAAGAACTTTCTACGAAGAGAGCCGAAGCCGTAAAATCCTGGTTGGTTAAAAAGGGAGTTGATTCAAAACGATTTACCACGACTGGTAAAGATTCTCAATTACCCGCCGCTACGAATGATACTGACGAAGGTCGTGCGAAAAACAGACGAACTACTATTTTACCTATCGGTCAAAAGTAATTTAGTATTAGTCTACTCTATTTTATTAAACGGCTGTTCAATTTATTGGCAGCCGTTTTTTTTTTAGCCTTATTCTAACACGGATATGTAATATTACTTCAGATCAGAGATGTTTTTTGCTCAGAAACGGTCATTAAACAAAAAGGCTAATCCTTGAATAAGAATTAGCCCTCTAGATTGTGGGCCTGCACGGGCTCGAACCGCGGACCCTCTGATTATGAGTCAGATGCTCTAACCAACTGAGCTACAGGCCCCAAAAGTGATTCCAAAAATAGTACTTTTAAGATTTTATTGCAATTAAAATTTGATAGTTTTATTCTAAATAAGTAATTTTGTTGCCTCGATTTAGAGCAAATAGCTCAATTAAATCCTTATACTTGTTCTTAGTTTATTGCGAAAATTTACTTATAGCTGTATATTTGCACTTCTTTTTGCCGGGGTGGCGGAATTGGTAGACGCACAGGACTTAAAATCCTGTGTCTCATTGGGACGTGCCGGTTCGAGTCCGGCCCTCGGTACAAAAAAGTGAAAAGTAAAATGCAAAGTAGAAAGTTTTCTTTTCTGCTTTGCATTTTCTGTTTTTATCAAATTAGTTCTTTACGTTCTTTTTGAAGTCTTGAGATTAAAAACGGGTTCTTAGCTCAGTTGGTTAGAGCGTCTGCTTGACGTGCAGAAGGTCATAGGTTCGAATCCTATAGAGCCCACAATTATGCAAATCTTCGTGATTTTGTGACTTCGCGGCATAACACAAAAATGAAATAAAAATTATGGCAGAAAATATTAAAATAGCATTACCCGATGGTTCTGTAAAAGAATATCCGAGTGGAATAACTCCATTAGGTATTGCTGAGTCCATTTCAGTTCGTTTATCTCAAGAAGCTCTTGTCGCTAGTATTAACGGTAACGTTATGGACATTAATACTGCCATAACCTCCAATACCAGAATAAAAATTCATACATTCAATGACGCCATCGGTCAAGAAGCCTATTGGCATTCAAGTTCTCATTTATTGGCACACGCTGTTAAGGAATTATTTCCAGAAGCAAAATTCGGCGTAGGTCCTGCAATTGAGAGCGGATTTTACTACGATATCGACATCGAAACAAAATTATCTGAAGATGATTTACCGAAAATTGAAGCAAAGATTAGCGAACTGACTAAGCAGGGAAATTCCTTCCAAAGACAAGAATTAAGCAAACAAGATGCCCTGGAATTTTTTACTGAAAAGAAAGACGAGTATAAACTTGAATTGATTGATGGACTTGATGAAAAAAATGTTAAGATCAGCATATATCATGAAGGTACATTTACTGATCTTTGCACTGGTCCTCATATTCCATCCACAGATAGAGTTAAGTATGTTAAACTGTTAAGTGTTTCCGGATCGTATTGGCGCGGAGACGAAAAGAATAAACAGTTGCAAAGAATTTACGGCATTTCTTTCCCAAAGAAGAAAATGCTAGATGAACATCTCGAACGATTAGAAGAAGCAAAGAGACGCGATCACCGAAAATTAGGAAAAGAGTTGGAACTCTTTCATATAACTCAAAAAGTTGGACCCGGTCTGCCGCTTTGGCTTCCAAAAGGAGCAGTATTGCGCGAGACGTTAGAAAATTTTTTGAGAGAAGAGCAGGTCAAGCGTGGTTATTTACCGGTTATTACTCCGCACATTGGAAATATTAATCTTTATAAAACCAGCGGGCATTATCCTTATTATAAAGACAGCCAGTTTCCAACAATGCAGTTAGGCGATAATGAGGAATATTTACTAAAGCCGATGAATTGTCCTCATCATTTTCAGATTTATGATACTAAAGTTAGAAGTTACAAAGATCTGCCAATTCGCTATTCTGAATTTGGCACGGTTTATAGATATGAACAATCCGGTGAATTGAATGGATTAACCCGCGTTAGATGTTTTTCTGTGGATGATTCTCACATGTTTGTTCGGCAGGATCAACTTAAAGATGAAATATGCGATGTGATAGATTTGATACAAACTGTTTTCGCCGCAGTTGGTTTTGAAGATTTTTCTACCGAACTTTCTTTTCGTGATGATAACGAAGAAAAATACGGCGGCGACATTGAGCTTTGGAATAAAGCCCAAACTGATTTGAAGGCTGCCGCGGACTTGATGAAATTGAATTACACAATTCAAGAAGGCGAAGCTGCTTTTTACGGACCTAAAATTGATTTCATCGTGCGCGATGTTCTTGGCAGAAAATGGCAGTTGGGAACTGTTCAAGTTGATTATGTAATGCCGGAAAGATTTGATCTTAATTATATTGGAAGCGATGGGCAAAAACATCGTCCTGTAGTTATTCACCGAGCGCCATTTGGTTCGCTGGAAAGATTCATCGGGGTGCTAATTGAACATTTCGGCGGAGCGTTTCCTGTTTGGCTGGCTCCGGTGCAGGCTGCTGTAATTCCTATTTCTCAAAATTTCTTCGATTATGCTAAAGAGATTGTCGATAAATTAAAATCGAACGGAATTAGAGTTGAGTACGATCAAAGAAATGAAAAAATCGGTTATAAAATAAGAGATTGGGAAACTCAAAAGGTTCCTTTTATGTTAGTAGTTGGTGAAAAGGAAAGAGAAAGCGGAACGGTTTCTCTGCGTCAGCACAAGGTTGGCGATAGAGGAAGTATGAAAATCGAACAGTTCATTGATGAAGCAAAAAATTTGATAGATAATAAAATTAATAATAATTAAAAGAGGTGCTGTATCGCTCAAAAGCCAAAAACTAGAATTAATTATGAATTGAAGGATCTTAAAGAAGTAAGATTGCTCGATTCAAGTGGCGAACTGATTGGCGTTGTTCCAGTATCAGTTGCATTAAAAAAAGCCGAAGAAGCCGTGCTTGATCTAGTTGAAATTGCACCAAACGCTAAACCGCCTGTTTGCAAAATTATCGATTTCGGTAAATATATTTACGAACTGCAGAAGCGCGAAAAGATACAGAAGAAAAAACAACATATTACAGTATTAAAAGAAATTCGTCTTCATCCCAATACGGATACGCATGATGTAGAATTTAAAGCCCGACACGCTATCAGCTTTGCGGAAGAAGGAAATAAAATAAAAGTCTCCGTAATTTTTAAGGGCAGAGAACTTGCTTATAAAGAACATGGCGAAGAATTATTAAAGAGATTCATAGAAAAAATTGAAGACGTTGCTAAAATAGAAAACGAAATAAAGTTCGAAGGTAGAACAATGTTTGCTATATTAGCGCCTACAAAAATTAAAAAAAAGAATTAATCAAATAGGTAAACGATGCCAAAAATGAAAACCAACCGTGGAGCAGCTAAAACTTTTAGAACTACTGGCTCCGGTAAAATTAAAAGAAATAAAGCGTATAAAGCGCATATTCTCACTTCTAAAACAACTAAGAGAAAAAGAAACTTAAGAAAAGCAACCTTGGTTTCTGATGCTGATTTTAAACGTGTTAGTATAATGATTCAAAAATGATAGAGGAAAAACATGTCAAGAACTAATAACCATGTAGCCTCCAGAGAACGACGCAGAAAAGTGTTAAAACTGGCTAAAGGCTATTGGGGTGCAAGAAGCAATGTGTATACGATTGCAAAAAACCATGTTGAAAAAGGTCTTCTGCACGCTTATAGAGACAGAAAAACAAAAAAACGTATCTTCAGAAGATTGTGGATTGTTAGAATTAATGCCGCTGCAAGAATAAACGGAACAACTTATTCTAGATTAATTGATGCGCTTAATAAAAAAGGCGTTGAAATTAACAGAAAAATTCTTGCAAGTTTAGCTGTAGAAAATCCAAAAGCTTTTACGGATATAGTTACTTTTACAACTAACTAATTTTATACCCTCAAGAAATAATGTTTCTGTAAACTTCTTGAGGGTATTATTTTAAATATTTGGAGAGGTTTATATAATGTTAGAGAAAATCCAGACCACAGAAAAAAACTTCAAGTCGGATCTCTCTGAAGTAGGCGATCTTAACCATCTCGAAGAACTAAGAATAAAATACCTTGGTCGCAAAGGTCTGTTCGCAATACTGTTTGATGAGTTCAAGCAACTTCCAAATGAAGAAAAGCCCAAGTACGGGCAAACTTTAAACAGACTTAAAATTCAGTGTCAAAACGAGTTTAACGAAATTAAATCTAAATTTTCGGAAACCGCTGAGGATGATGATAAGGGAATAGATTTAACACTTCCGGGAAGAAGCGTGAATATTGGAACCAAACACATTTTAATGCAAACCTTGTTTCAGATCAAATCCATATTTAAAGGATTAGGATTTTCCGTTTATGAAGGTCCGGAACTGGAATCAGACTACAACAATTTTGAAGCGTTGAATTTCCCTGCTGATCATCCCGCTAGAGATATGCAGGATACTTTTTTTGTAAATGAAAACTTTCTGTTTCGCACGCACACTTCACCCGTTCAAGTTCGCTTGATGAAAGAAAAGAAGCCGCCAATAAGAGCAATCATTCCCGGTAAAGTATACCGCAACGAAGCAATCAGCGCAAAAAGCTATTGCCTGTTTCATCAGGTTGAAGGATTGTATATCGATGGCAACGTTTCTTTCGCTGAATTGAAGGGGACATTGGTTGCATTCGCAAAGCAGTTTTTTGGTAACGATGTTAAATATCGCTTCAGACCAAGCTTCTTTCCATTTACGGAACCAAGCGCGGAAGTAGATATTTGGTGGCAGCCAAAAGGTAAGGAAGGGCGTTGGCTCGAAATTTTGGGCTGCGGAATGGTTGACCCTAACGTACTTGAAAATGTTGGAATCGATTCCGAAAAGTATACTGGTTACGCATTCGGAATGGGTGCAGAAAGAATTGCAATGCTTAAATACGGCATTGGCGATATCCGCGTTTTCTTTGATAATGATAAAAGGTTCTTAACTCAATTTTAATGGAGTAAGTTTTGAAAATTTCTCTCAATTGGCTGAAAGAGTATATTGATTTAGATGGTATTTCGAACGAAGAAATTATTAATACGCTTACAGTCTCCGGTTTAGAAGTTGATGACGTGATCGATCAATCGCAGCAATTTGAAAACATTGTTGTTGGGTACGTTAAAGAAAAAAAAACACACCCGAATGCGGATAAATTATCGTTATGCATTGTTAACGACGGCACGGAAGATTATTCAGTTGTATGCGGTGCGCCCAATGTTGATGCGGGACAAACAATTGCATTCGCAAAAGTTGGAGCAATAATTCCGGATGGCGGTTTCAAAATAACTAAAGCTAAAATACGCGGTGAACATTCATACGGTATGATCTGCAGCGAAAAGGAATTAGGCATTAGCGGTAACCGCGATGGAATTTTAGTTCTTGATGAAAAACTTAAAGCAGGAACACCGATTTCCGATGCCCTTGGATTGAATGATGTAATAATTGAAATTGATATTACGCCTAATCGTGCCGATGCCTTCAGTCATTTTGGAATTGCGCGAGACCTTTCTGCAACGCTAAACAGACCGATAAAAAATATTGAACTTTGTTTATCCGAATCAGAAAAGAATAGTACAGATTTAGCCGAAGTTGTTATTGAAAATGCAGAGGATTGTCCGCGTTACGTTGCAAAAGTTGTTGAGAATGTTGAGATAAAAGAATCACCCAAATGGCTAAAGAAAAAATTAACGAATATCGGTTTGCGACCAAGAAATAATGTTGTGGATGTTACCAATTTTATTCTTCATGAACTTGGTCAGCCGCTTCACGCATTTGATCTTGATCATTTAGCGGGACGAAAAATTATTGTTAAATCTGCAAATGAAAAATCTAAATTCACGACTTTGGATTCGAAAGAAAGAGAAATGCAGAACACAGATTTAATGATCTGCGATGCTGAAAAGCCCGTGGCTATTGCCGGCGTAATGGGTGGAGAAAACTCCGAAGTAACAACTGACACAAAAAATATACTGATTGAAAGCGCTTATTTTCGTCCATCCGCAATTCGCAAGACTGCAAAAAAACTTGGTCTATCAACTGACTCATCTATTCGTTTCGAAAGAGGATGCAATCCTGATATTACAGTGTTTGCTGCTCAAAGGGCGGCTCAACTTATAGCCGAACTTTCCGGCGGATCAGTTGCAAAAGGAGAGATTGATGTTTATCCGAATGTGATTGAAAAGAAAGTGATTGAATTACGCCACGAAAGATTGTTGAAAATACTCGGTTACAACATCACAAAAGAAGTTGTGAATAATTCTCTTACAAATCTCGGACTTGAAATTATTGAGTGCGACGATACTAAAATTAAAGTTGTTGTTCCAAATTTTAGGCATGATTTAGAAAGGGAAATAGACTTAATAGAAGAAGTTGCCCGCGTAAATGGGTACAATAAAATTCCTGCGGTCGAGCGAATTAGAATTACGCTCGAAGAAAAAGTAGACCAATCGGACTATGTTGAAAACTTGAGGAACAATTTTGTAAGTCTAGGATTCAATGAGATTGTAACCAATTCATTGTTGAATACAAAAACTGCGATGGAATTTGGGGAAGGCATCGCTGTACTCAATCCGCAAAGCGCAGAAATGACGCACTCAAGAACTTCTTTAATTCCCGGAATGTTGAGCACGGTTTCAAAAAACATAAAGGTCAACGAGAAAAATCTGCGCCTTTTTGAAATCGGGCATATCTTCAATAAAAATCATAAAGGCGATATTGCTTCGTTCGAAGATTTTACAGAATCTGAAAACTTATTATTTGCGCTAACCGGAAATGCTGTTGAATCTAATTGGTATTCAAAAGAAGACAAGTACGATTTCTATCATCTTAAGGGATTTGTCAGCGAAATAATTAGAACTCTTTCGATTAAAAACAAGGTTCAAGAAAGCTATATCATTGACGATAAATTTTTCAACTTTGCAGTTGAAATAAACTATAAATCCGCAGTGATTGGAAAAGGCGGCAAATTAAAAGCTGATATATTAGCTGAGTTCGATATCAATCAGGAAGTATTTGCGTTCGATTTTAACTTAAGCTTATTAAAAGCAATCGAAATTGAACCTCCGCGATTTAATGAACTTCTGAAATTCCCTAAGGTTAAACGCGACTTTGCTTTTGTGCTCGATAAGAGCATCGAGGCGGAAAAAGTTATGGAAACAATATATGGCGGAAGTTCTAAGTTGTTGAAAAGTATAAAGTTATTCGATATCTTTGAAAGCGACAGTTTAGGTAAAGACAAAAAAAGTCTTGCATTTGAATTAGAATACTATGATTTTAACAACACGCTTACCGAAGAAGATGTTGATAAGGATTTTCGGAAAGCAATTGAAGCAGTTCAAATCAAATTAAACGCACAATTAAGGGGAAAATAATTGTCGGATACATCCAAATACGATATGTTCATGGATGAATTAACATCTTTGGAAAAGCAGATTTACACGTTTGTCCAAATGTATGAGGAAATAGCAGAAAAGAAATCGGAACTTGAAAAGCAATTATTGTTGCTTGAAAAGGAAAACGAAATATTAAAATTGAAAATTAAGGATAAGAGATCTAATCCCGAACTTACAAAGGATCTCTTCAATCTGGGAAATATTAATCTGGAAGATAGAGAGAACCTAAAGGGTAAAATAACAGATTTAATTAATAAAATTGATTATCATCTTAGATCTTAAACATAATGAATGTGTGATGGTCGAGTAACATTATGAGTGAAAAAAAGAAGCTTAGAGTAAATATTTTTGACAAAGAATATTCTTTATTAGTAGAAAATCAAGAGATTGCGGCGGAGTTAGCTAAGTATGTTAATAGCGTAATGGAAGAAACGAGAGACGAAATGCCTGATCAACCGAAAGAAACTATTTCTATTATTGCAGCGTTGAATATAGCCTACGATCTTTTTGTAGAAAAAAATAAATATAGAGAATTCACAATTCAAGCTACCGATAAAGTAAAGAAAATAAAGCTTCTTATTAACGAATCCAAAGTAATGTCCTCCCCGTCATAAGTTTTACCGCACTGTCAGCCATTGCAAATGAAGAACTATTATGAAACTAATAGGGTTATCGACTTACAGCGTGTATTACAGGCCTCAATCCGGCTTTGCTGGATGTTGCTTGTCAACCGGTGGAAGTAAAAAGCGCTGGGCGGTTTCCCACCGTGCCAGAGAAGAGTTCTTCTCTGATGGTTGGCAGTGGCGGTTTATATAAATATAGCTAATGGAGGAAATGATGGAGCTTTTGAATCCTTTATATTTTATACCCGCTGCTGTTGTATTAGTGTTCGTTGCTTTTTACGTGGGCTGGTTATTAAATACGAAAATCGGAAAAAATAATTTGGCTTCTGCCCAAGAGAGAGCAAAAAGAATTCTCGAAGAAGCAGAAAAAGAGACCAGAAATTTAAAGAAGGAAAAACTTCTTGAAGTAAAAGATGAATGGTTCAAGAAGAAACAAGAATTTGATATTGAGGTAAATACCAGGAAACAAAAAAATCAGAATCACGAAAAGAAACTGGAAAGTCGTGAGGAGAACATTGAAAAGAAGTATGAGCTGGTTACCACAAAAGAGAAAGAAAACAAGAACTTAGAAAGAGAATTATTCTCTCGCAGGGAAGTATTAGATAAAAAGCAGAGCGAACTTGAAAAACTAATTCTTGAGCAAAATATCCGTCTCGAAAAAATTGCTTCGCTCACTTCGGAAGAAGCAAAAAAGATGCTAATGGAAAACATGATTAATCAAGCGAAGATTGATGCATCTCAAACTGTTCAAAAAATTCGTGACGAAGCAAAACTTGAATCAAAAAAGAACGCGCAGAAAATTGTTGTTCAAGCAATTCAGCGCACCGCTGTAGACCATTCCGTTGAAACTACCGTTTCGGTTGTACAGATACAAAATGACGAAATGAAAGGCAGAATAATCGGGCGTGAGGGAAGAAATATCCGCGCGTTCGAAGCCGCTACCGGCGTTGACGTTATTGTTGACGATACTCCGGAAGCTGTTATACTTTCCGCATTCGATCAATTCAGAAGGGAAGTTGCAAGAATTTCACTTGAAAAACTGATTGCTGACGGAAGAATTCACCCCGGAAGAATTGAAGAAGTAGTTCAAAAAGTCCAGGTGGAACTGGAAGAAGAGGTTATACGAGAAGGCGAGAATACGCTAATTCAGCTTGGGCTGCACGGCGTTCATCCTGAACTAACGAAGCACATCGGTAAAATGAAATACAGATCAAGTTATGGGCAGAATCTTCTTCAACATTCAATTGAGGTTGCCTACTTAACTGGAATTATGGCTTCTGAACTCGGTTTTGATACGCAGATTGCTAAGAGAGCGGGATTGATGCACGATATTGGTAAGACTGTTGATAAAAGCATCGAAGGTCCGCATGCGTTGTTGGGTTATGATCTCGCAAAAAAACACAAAGAGCATCCGATTGTTATTAATGCAATTGGAAGCCATCACGAAGATATTGAAATGGAGCATCCTATTTCTGCATTAGTGCAGGCTGCGGATGCCATTAGCGGTGCGCGACCTGGAGCGAGACGCGAACCGCTTGAAAGCTATGTGAAAAGATTAGAGAATCTTGAAACCCTAGCTAAGTCTTTTGAAGGCGTTGCTAAGACTTACGCAATTCAAGCTGGAAGGGAAGTGCGCGTTGTTGTTGAACCCGATAAAGCTGACGATAATTTCTCGGATAAACTCGCTCACGAAATCGCACAGAAGATTGAAGAGGAAATGGAATATCCCGGAACAATTAAAGTTACAGTTATCCGTGAAGTGCGAAAAATAGCTTATGCTAAATAAATTTATTGACACGGTGTCAGAAAGAGTTGCCACAAAGACTCGAAGACACTAAGCTACACTAAGAATGTAACTTAGACATGAAAAAACTAAAAATTGCGCTTACCGGAGGTATCGGTTCGGGTAAATCCGAGTTAAGCAAAATACTTATCACTAAAAAGTATATTGTACTTGATGCGGATAAAATTGCAAAAGAAATTCTTTACAATGATGCAGATGTGCGCAAAAAGGTAATTCAAAAATTTGGTGATGATTCGTATTCAGAGCACACTCCCAATATAAAATACCTTGCAGAAAATGTATTTAAAAATCATGCAAGGGTTAAACAGATTAATAAAATTATACATCCTCCAACCACAAAAATAATCGAACGGCGGATGAATGAGGCGTTAATTGAAAATGACTTGGTTTTTGTTGAATCTGCATTAATTTTTGAAGCCGGATTAGAGGATTTATTTGACTTTACTATTCTAGTTACCGCAGACGACGAAGCTAGAATTAAAAGAGTAGTAAAAAGAGAAAATATTACCGAAGAGGAAGTATTGGAAAGAATGGATCATCAGCTTCCACAGAAAGAGAAAAAAGGATTGGCTGATTTTATTATAGACAATAACTCCACTCTCATCGAACTCGAAAACAAAGCTAATTTTGTGTTGTCAATTATAAATTCTATTTCTGCACAATAGAAGAATAAGAATTCTGAACAAATAGAGCCTGATCACGGATTGAATAGATAAGCGCTGATGTTTATTATAAAATCTTTTAAGTGACTGCCTTAATCTAACTCTTGATCCTTGACTTTGTACTTGTCAATTTCGCAACTCTCAGATCAGAAATCTGAGTTACATTGTAGAGCAGATTTCCAATCTGCTAAATGATGTGATAGCGTTAGCTTGTCTGCCAAGCTACTAAGTCATAACGCAACCCCGAAGGACGATGCTTTTTCATAATCATTCATAAAATACCGAAGTCTGGGAAACAATTTTGGGATTTTAGACTTCGGGAATTTGGTTGATTTGACAGACCGTAGCTTTGAATTACTTTAACCACTTCGTGGTTGGGTTAATTCCTTATTTATTAATGTTACAAACCTTCAACCGCTTCGCGGTTAGCATATGTTTAACGGAGAAATAATATTAGAATTTACTTAATCGAATGAGGAGCTAAGGCGTTGACCACGAAGTGGTCAAATATTTTTAGCTAAAGAATACAAATTTATCTGCGATGCCGAAGGTATCGAAGAAGAAACCACATTTACATTTTCAAATTATTGGTCATGCTTTGCGGCATATATCAAATAATTGAAAATTCCCAAAGTCTGTAAAGCAATTTTGAGAATTGAGACTTCGGGAATTTGGACGTTTAACAAACCTCGAAGGTCGCCGTTTTTTATTACAAAACCCTTAACCAATATCGGTGAACGCTTTTGTACACACAGTTAACAACTTTGTAATGACAGTTACTCATTTTTCCATTCTGGTTTATCATTTTTCTGTGCCAGTTTATTGTATTGTTCACCAACTTCTTTACCAAATTTATTTGCTTTTGGACTTCCATTTGGTTTTCTTTCTTTTCCATCTCTTTTGAAAAGACCGGTAGAATAAAGCGTTCCTAAAATATCTGCTCTATC
>JAHJTX010000258.1 GCA_018829545.1 Bacteroidota bacterium
TCAAATCCACTTACAATAAATTTTTCTTGAGCGTTGATTAAAACACACGTTTTTAACAACAATAATAAAATTAACTTTTTCATTTCCACACCTATTTTTGTAATATCATTTTTTTCGAAATGCTTTGACTACTCGTTGTAATTGTGTAAATATCTACCCCGCTTGATAAATTTTTCCCATCAATTACTACTTCATAATTTCCGGTTATTTAGGTTCATCTACTAAAACTGCTGCCTACAATACAGCTGTCGAGTATTGCATATCGTGTAGTCCCAACATAAGTCCTTTTTCCATTTATTTGAGTGTATGTTGCTTCAAAAATTTTTCTTTCCGAATTTTGAGAGATGTTAAAGTGGAATATTTTGTATGATGCGCCAACAACTGCTTTTGTGTAAAATAAATGAGTATTACTTTGCGAATCTTCAAAGCCTATTAGACCACGATAAGTAGTATCAGTCTGCGCAAATGAAATTGTAGATAGAATAAAAAGAAAAAATAAATGTTTCATAAATGCCTCAACTAAATTGATTTATACATTTGCACTCATTTCAATTCTCATTAAAGTGCAAAAAAAAGAAACATTTCCAACCTTGTGAATACTTCAATGAGAATGTAGGATATTGTTGAGCGGTTGTCAAGAATAAATTTATTTGTCCATAAAAGTAAATGTTTTACCGATCTCATCCAGTCCAATTTTCAAATTGTATTTTGATGATGATTTGTTCATCCAATCTATTGGTTCATTGAATGGTTCGCTTCCCTGCCGGAAAGTTTTGCAGTGCATAGGAATAAAATATTTTGCGTTCATTCTTTCTGCCATCATCAAAGCTTCTTCTGGATTGCAGTGAGCGCTTTTCCATGGATTGTAGGCGCCTATAGGCATAAAGGCAATATCAACTTGCTCTTTTGACAATTTATCTAATTTTTGTGTGTAGCGAGTATCTCCGGCAAATAAAATCTTATTTCCGTTTCTTTCCATTAAATATGCATTGTAACTTCTACCGTCTTTATAATATCCTCGTGACCTATCCTTCTCCCACGGAAACCGCCATCCGAAATGTTCAACTTCAAAAGCGCTTATATCTACACCGCTTAAGCTCGTTCTTTCTTCCCAATCTAAAACCGTAATCGTTCTCCAGCCGAGATTCTCAATAACATCGGAAGTTAAATATGCAGTAACAACATCAATTTGCTGCGGCCATTTTTCTGTAATTATTTTTAATGTGGAATAATCTGTGTGATCCATATGAGCGTGAGATAAAAGAATAATATCAGGTTTAGGAAGTTCGTTAATTCTTAGTGCAGGAGGAGTTAACCTTGATGGTCCAAAGCTAGTACCAAAAAAGTACAATCCAACATTATCCATTAAAACCGGATCGGTCAGGATTATTTTTCCATAAAAATTAATAAGCATTGTAGAATGACCAAGCCACGAAATATTGATTTCCGAATCATTCCAAAGCTCCGGTTCGGGCTTGTGATTTAATTTATAGGGCGCGGCATAAATGCTATCGCTAAAGATTGGAATTCCAACAGCGGCGGCAATAGAAGTGAAAAAAGATTTCTTAAGAAAAGTTCGTCTATTATGTTTCATAATCTCTCAACAGTTTTGAGGCGCAGAAAATTCAAAATAATAGAGATTTTAAGTTAATCCAACACAACTTTATTGGATAACTCATTTGTGTCATCGGGCTTAATTGGGAAATGCCCGCTAAGTATATTCCCAACTTGATCAACGCAATTCAAAACGCCATTGGTGTAATGACCTTTCAAAAAACTTTGCTGCATACTGTTGCGAACTTCATCCCATGTTGACTGGTTAACTTTATTATTAATACCTTCATCAGCTAAAATAAAAAACTGCCTCTCGCCTAATAATACATAAATTAGAATTCCGGTTCTATCCCGCGTTTGGTTCATCCCAAGTTTATTGAATTCATTTGAAGCTAATTCTTTAATGGACATTTTTCTGAATCCGAATGGACGCTTTTCTTTTAACGCCACGCGAATTTCGCCCGCAGTAATTTTTTCCATTTCCTTAATCTTATTCGAGATTTTAAGGAAGTCATCGTCGGTGAAATAGTGATAAAGTAATTTGTGTGTCATTAGCCGTTGCATTCTATTAATAATCTGTAGTATAAAATAATTACTTTAATGTGATTTTTCTATATTTGTTCTCGAATTTTTAGCAATTTATTTCCACTTCCATCAGAGGGAGAAGATTAAGGCAAAAATGAAAAAAGTATTTCTATTATTTATATGTTCAATCAGCATTTTAAATGCGCAAATTTTCACATCAAAGTCACAAGTAGTTTTCCCACAGGTCAAAACCGGAATGAGGGATAGTTCTCAAATCTTCATCGAAAATAACTCAAGTCTACCGGTAGATGTTAAACTTTTCAAAAAATCCTCGTCAGTATTCCTGATAAGAGATACTCTATTTACAATTCCATCAAACGAGAAGCACTCGTTACAAATTTACTATTCGCCATCTCAGAATGTTATTGATAAAGATGTGTTAATTTTCCAATCGGTTGATCGTCTGCATTCTGCTGCAATTGCATTGCAAGGCTCCGGTAAATATGGGGATATGTACGACGCTTCCACATTTAATCTATTTGATAACGATTTGAAATCTGCATTAACAGACTTAGTTAAAAACCATACTGCGCTTGGTTACAATACAGGCAGAGACCGCATGTTCGACACAATTGATAAACGTTCTGGCGATACAATAGAGTGCGTTTATACGGGACGAAAAGTAAAAGCCGCTAACCGCACCGCCGCGCAGAATCAAAATTTTAATACTGAGCACACCTGGCCTCAAAGTAATTTTAATCAAGCCGAGCCGATGAAGTCGGACATATTTCATCTTTTTCCTACAGATGTTGATGCGAACAGCAGACGCTCAAACTATCCGTTCGGTAAAGTTGTTTCCGGGCAAACATGGAGCGTAGGCGGAAGCAAATTGGGAAACGATTCGTATGGCTCTCAAGTATTTGAACCGCGTGATAAGCACAAGGGTTTTGCTGCACGCTCTGTACTCTATTTTCAAATCCGCTATCCTAACAATTATGGAAATTACCTGAAATCTTCACAAGAGGAAGTAATGCGCGAATGGAATAAATCGTTCAGCGTAACTTCAATTGAAACTGCAAGAAATAGCTCAATTGCTGTTTATCAGAAGAATAGAAATCCATTTATAGATCATCCCGAATTTGTTGATAGGATTTACAGTTTTATTTTTTCAACCGTTTCTCCCAAAAATCCAGAAATGGATTTATCATTGTCCGAAATTTATTTTGATTCGACATTTGTTGGCGATACGAGCCAAGTATATCTTCACGTTGTAAATTACGGGAAAGCCGACCTGAGTTTTACCAGCGTCTCCAATTCAAATAAAAAGAATTTTTCATACAGCACAATTGCTTCAGTGAAAAGCAAAGAATTTATCTCTATCAAATTAATCTTTTCGCCGGATCTTTCGGGCGAGATTCATGATACTCTAAAAATAGTTTCTAATGCCGGAAGCAAATCAATTCCAATAAAGGGAGTTGGAATTCTCACAAATTCTATTGAAGAACAAACTGAACTGTTAGCTGATGAATTTGAGCTTTATCAAAACTACCCGAATCCTTTTAATCCGAAAACAGTTATAAGGTTTCATATTCCAAGTTCCAAGTTTATTAAACTGCAAGTCTATGACATACTTGGCAGAGAAGTTCAAACTCTTGTTGATGAAGTGAAATCTGCCGGGATTTATGAAGTCATGTTTAATAGCTCCATTCTCCCAAGCGGAACCTATTATTACAAATTAACTTCCGGGTCATATCAGATTGTTAAGAAAATGATGATATTAAAATGAGTATTTTCATTATGAAATAAATATCCGTTGTAGAAATGATTAAAACACAATTAAGAAAGAAGAGAATTCGTGGAATTAAAATTAAATAAACTAGATAAATTTGAAGGAAGAAAAGGACCTCTTCTATTCATAATTATGGATGGAGTTGCGTTCGGAAAGCAAGATGAATCCGATGCGGTTTTTTTAGCGAAGACACCAACGCTGGATAAGTTGTTGCAGCTCCCCTTAACCGCAAAATTAAAAGCTCACGGTCCCGCCGTAGGACTGCCGTCCGAAGATGATATGGGAAACAGCGAAGTTGGACACAACGCGATTGGAGCGGGAAGGATTTTTGCTCAAGGCGCAAAGCTTGTTAATAAATCGATTGAAAGCGGAGAAATTTTCAGAGGCGAAAATTGGAAGAAAGTAACCGCACGCGGCGCTTCCAGAAACACAGTTCACCTTATGGGCTTATTCTCCGATGGAAATGTACACTCGCATATCAATCACATAAACGCATTGATAAATAATTGCGTTGAGAGCAATGTAACAAAATTACGATTGCACATTCTACTTGACGGAAGAGACGTAGGCGAAAGATCGGCGCTGGATTATGTTCGCCCTATAGAAAAATTGCTGGGATCAATAAATATAAAAAACGGTTGTGATTACATGATTGCTTCCGGCGGCGGAAGAATGATTACAACGATGGATAGATATGAAGCAGATTGGAGCATAGTTGAACGCGGGTGGAATGCGCATGTGCTTGGCGATGCAAGAAAATTCACATCTGCCGAAGAGGCAATTCAAACCATGTACGATGAAAATCCTAAAATAACTGATCAGTATCTTGAAGCCTTTGTTATCGCGGATGAGGCAGGAATTCCCGTCGGCACAATTAAGGATGGAGACGCAGTAGTGTTCTTTAATTTTAGAGGCGACAGAGCGATAGAAATCTCCCGCGCTTTTGATGAAAAAGAATTTGATAAATTCGACCGTAAAAGAGTTCCTGATGTTTTTTACGCTGGAATTATGGAATACGACGGTGATCTGCACATTCCAAAGTATTATCTTGTACAACCTCCGGCAATCGATAGAGCCGTGAGTTCGTATTTGTGTGCATCCGGCGTAGCTTCATTTGCAATTTCGGAAACGCAAAAGTTTGGACATGTAACATACTTCTGGAATGGAAACAGATCTGGCTATATAAACGAGAAACTTGAAAAGTATGTTGAAATTCCTTCCGATAGA
>JAHJTX010000259.1 GCA_018829545.1 Bacteroidota bacterium
GATGGAATTCCAGCGGGAAAGTCGCCGTACAATTCACCGCAAATTACTGTTGGCTCAAAATTGATTGGACTTAGTCTGCTCGGCTATAGAGATACGACTTTAGTAATAAGTGTCGAGAAAGATAAAAACATCAGTCGCGTGATAAATATGCTGCCTCAGTTTGATGTCGTAAAGTATAATTATGGAATTACTTCCATCGTACCGCTCGGCGGATTGATAGGAAGAACTGCGCTTGAATACACTGAAAAATCTGTAATAATTAGATACGATTTGAATGGCGCACCTGATGAAGATTACGAAGTTTCGCTGGTTATGAAAAGCAAGACTGATTCTAAAATTAAGCACACCCCAAAGTTTGTTTCCGGTGATATCGGCGAGGGAAAATTTTACGGCAGAGACAGACAAATTGTTTGGAATTTTGATCAGGAGTTTGGAAGCGGAGGATTGGATAACGATGATCTTTTCATCGAAATTACCGCTGAAGAAGTCGGAATAAGTAATTGGTGGTATTTTGGCGGAGGAACATCACTTGCTGGAATCCTGGTAGTCGTTCTTTGGGATAAAATATTTCCTCCAGATGATTCCCCGCCCGTAATTCACCAACCACCCCCGCGTCCAACGGGGCTTTAGGAAATTATTTTTAAACGCAAAGACTGCAAAGGATTTCACAAAGAACACTAAGTTTTTGGAAAACTGGTGTTCTTTTGTAGTTAAACGACTACCAAATCGTTACAAATAATCACTATATTTTGCACGTTCTTTTTAAATCAGTTTTATCTTCCAATTACGGGAGCTTTTATGCAAAAATGGGAATGGCAGATTGCCAACCAAGATTATTTAGAGAAAACGGTTCAACGCTGTAAAGAAAAAAATATTATACTTCCAACCTTTAAGCAGTTAAAACATCCGGATTCAATTCCAAATGAAGTGCATTCAAAATTAGAAAACATCGGTCTGCAGGATGTTCATCCTCTAAATTTATTCAGGATTAATTGGAGGAATAATCCCGCTAACGGAAAAATCGGAGCTATCAATTATGTTGAAATACCAAAAGAAATTACCGGAGTTGATGCGCGCATCATCGGACTAGTAGGACGAAATTTTCCAACCGGCGCGCATAAAGTCGGCGCTACTTATGGATGCCTCGCTCCATATTTAATTACCGGAAGATTCAATCCCGATTACCACAAAGCTGTTTGGCCCTCAACCGGGAATTACTGCCGCGGCGGTACGTTCAACTCTGCATTACTTGGAGTTCATCCGGTTGCCATTCTTCCTGAAGAAATGAGCAAGGAAAGATTTGAATGGCTTAAAAGTTTCGGCGCAGAAATTTACGCCACTTACGGATGCGAAAGCAATGTGAAAGAAATTTATGATAAATGCCACGAGCTCGAAGCCGAGAGCGATGAGTATGTTATATTCAATCAATTCGATCAATTCGGCAATTGCATTTGGCATTACGAAGTTACCGGATTTACAATCGAGGATTTGTTTAATCAGGTAAAAAATGGAAATCAAAGACTGAGCGGATATGTAAGCGCGACCGGCTCTGCCGGAACTATCGGCGCGGGCGACTATCTTCGCACAAAATTTCCGCATATTAAAGTTGAGGCTACCGAAGCTCTGCAATGTCCAACGCTTCTGTTAAACGGTTTCGGCGGACATAGAATTGAGGGCATCGGAGATAAACATATTCCGTGGATTCATAATGTGAGAAATACTGATGCAGTCGCCGCAATTGATGACGAAGATACTCTGCGGATTTTAAGATTATTCAACGAAGATTCTGGAAAGAAATATTTGTCCTCTCTTGGAGTAAAAAGTGATGACATTCAGCAATTGGAAAATCTCGGCATTTCCGGAATATGCAATATGCTCGGCGCCATTAAGATGGCGAAGTATTTCGAGTTCAATTCCAATGACGTGATTTTTACAATCTTTACAGATTCAGTTGATTTGTATAAATCGCGCCTTGGTGAAATGAATTCAGAGTCGGGGAAATATTCCGATATGCAGGCTGCCGTTGATCACGAATCACTAGTGAAAAAACAATCAGTCGATTATTTCAAAGAGTTGAGCTATAATGATAAAAAACAGATTCACAATTTGAAATATTTTACGTGGGTTGAGCAGCAAGGAAAAGAAGTAGATGAATTGAACGCCCAATGGTATGATGAAAATTATTGGATTGAAAGATTTTCCATCGTTCCCGAATGGGATAAAATGATTGAAGAATTTAACAAAACTGTTGACGTGAAGCTGTGAGCTAAAAATTATTGAATAAAATGAATCAAGAATTATTAATAATAAATGTGTGGATTTGCCAAATCGAAGGAAACTCTATTTCTCCCGTATTCGGCGGCATATTTATACGTGAACGGAAAATTGAAAGCATATTTCGCGGTGAAGGTATTCCGAATTCACTGACTAATCAAAACTGCAAAGTAATTGAAGGCAGTGGAAGAGTGGTCACAATTCCTAATGTAAATTTTCACGATCATTTTTATTCGAGATTGGCAAAGGGACTTGACATAAAAGGATCAACGGAAAATTTCACGAAAATATTGGAAAACTTGTGGTGGAAACTTGATTTGCTTTTAGATGAAGAAATGGTGCGCGCTTCTGCAGTGCAGGGCGCGGCGGATTCTATTAAAAACGGCGTAACATATATTTTTGATCATCACGCTTCGCCAACGTTCACTAGTGGAAGTTTGAAAACAATTTCCGACGTATTAACAGAGTACAATTTGCGCGGAGTTCTTTGCTTTGAATCTTCCAGCCGTAATGGTGATGAAATGCAAAGATTGGGTCTGGAAGAAAACTTGAATTTTCATAAGCGGCACACTAACGATGATATAAAGGCATTGTTCGGTCTTCACGCTTCCTTTACATTGAACGATGAACTAATAAAGCGCGCATCTGAACTTGTGAATGAAAACAAGATGGGAATTCACATCCATCTTTGTGAGGATAAAAGCGATAAGGAATTAAGCATAGCAAAATTTGGGAAGTCCTCTTTGCAGAGATTGATCGATCACAATCTTTTAAGTGAAAAATCAATTCTTGCTCACGGCGTTCATTTAAGCGGAAGTGAAATCGATCAGATTTCGAACTCCGGGGCTTCGATAGTTTTTAATCCCGATTCGAATATGAATAACGCAGTCGGGCTGCCGGATTATGATTTGATGATTTCAAAAATATCAACGCTGGCGGGCACTGACGGTATGCACGCAAATGTTGCGAAATCAATTAAACAGATTTTTCTATTGATGCGCAACGCGGGATATTCCTTTGACAAAGCGTTTGGTTATATCATTAAAATATACTTCGATCAGCTAAATTTCGTCAAGAAATATTTCCCGGATTTCACATCTCTGCAATTGGGAGAGAGAGCAGATTTGATAATGTGGGATTACATTCCGCCGACGCTTTTTAACAGCGGCAATTTCTGGGGACATTATTTATATGGAATGACGGAATGCGGCATTCACTCAGTAGTGCAAAATGGTGAAGTGCTTCTCGAAAATTTCAAATTAAATAAAGAAGTTGATCTGAAATTCATTGCAGAACAAGGAAAAATTTTATTAAAAAAATTTAATAACTCATGAAAAAAGAATTTTCTGTTGTAGGAAAACCGGTTATCCGTCAGGATGGAATTGAAAAGGTAACGGGCAAATCAAAATTTGCCGACGATCTGGTATTCCCTGATATGCTTTTCGGAGTGATGATAAGAACAGATCACACTCATGCTATTGTTAAAAGTGTTGATTACTCCAAGTTGGATACGAATAAATTTGTAATCGTTAATGCAGACGATATTCCGGGAAGTAAAAAAGTCGGTGCAATTGTTAAAGATCAGCCGGTATTTTGTAATGAGAAAATTGTAACTCCCGGCGATGTTGTGGCGATGCTTGTTGGCGAAGATTTGAATGAGCTAAGGAAAGCCGCCAAATCAGTAAAAGTAAATTGTGAAGAGCTTCCGGTATTATCCGATCCGTTGAAAGCGCTTGATGAAAACGCCATGTTAATTCATCCTGAATTGGGAAGCAATAAAATCGTTCACTATCCGTTAAGAAAAGGTGATGTTGATAAAGGATTCGGTGAGAGTGAGTACATTCTCGAAGAGGAATATTCAACGCCGCTTATTGAACACGCATACATCGAGCCGGAATGCGTAACCGCCTTTATAGAACCAAACGGTGGAATCAAAATAATTGGCAGCATTCAGAATCCGCACACCACACGCAGAGTTGTTGCATCGGTGTTAAATTATCCTCTCGCAAAAGTTAGAGTTGTGCAGGCAGAACTCGGCGGTTCATTCGGCGGGAAGGATGATACCATGAATATACTATCCGCACGTGCAGCGGTAGCGGCATTAAAAACCGGGAGTCCGGTAAAAATTAAATACGGTAGAGAAGAATCGATTTTAGAATCGTATAAGCGGCATCCGTATTTTATGAAATATAAAGTGGGTTTCAACTCCGACGGCAAAATTAAAGCGATGAAAATTGATATAACTGCCGACGGCGGAGCGTATGCATCATTGAGTCCGTATGTTACTTGGCGCAGCGTTGTTCAGGCTACGGGTCCTTACGAAATTGAAAATGTTCACACAGATGTAACAGCAGTTTATACGAATAATCCATACACTGGAGCGATGCGCGGATTTGGTTCACCCCAGCCGATTTTTGCACAGGAATCCATTATGGATGAAATCGCAATTAGATTGAACAAAACTCCAGTTGAGATTAGAAAAATAAACGGGTTTAAAAGCGGTTCTTTTACTGCCTCCGGTCACAAACTACGCGACCATGACGTAAATCTGTTTTCTGTGTTAGAGCGCGCGTCAGATGAATCCGATTTTGAAGCCAAGTGGAACGAAAATCAAAACGGAAAGAGCTTCGACCTTTTTAAAAGGTTTGCCGAAAAATCTATTTTTTCTTCGGAAGAATTACTTGTTAAGGATGACGAATTCTGCGATGAAAATATTTGGAAAAATGGAATTGGATTAGCGCTTAGTTTTAGAGGATGTTCTCTTGGGGCTGAAGGAATTGACGCAGCTGCGGCGTACTTTTCATTACAAACCGACGGTTCTGCTTATTTACTTTCAGGCTTGGCAGAAAACGGGCAGGGATTGCGAACAACCTTTTCAATTATTGCCGCAGAAGAGCTTGGGATCTCGGTTAATGATATTTATTATCTTGAACAAGATACCGGAATAATTGCAGACAGCGGACCCACAGTTGCGTCTCGTTCAACCTTGATGGGCGGTGGAGCGGTTAAAAACGCCGCTGAGCAAGTACGCAAAAGATTGGAGATTATATTCAGAGAAAAATTCAATCTTGATGAAAAAGAAGAAATCAAATTTGCTAATCATGTCGTTAGCGATTATTTGGGAAAAGTAAAAATTCCTTTTAAAAAATTAGTAACGCTTGCTTCTTCAAAGGGAGTCGGACTTTCTTCAGTCGGTTGGTACAAAGGACCTGATGTGTACTGGGAAGAAAAAACCGGACAAGGGGAAGCCTATTTTACTTACGCATATGGATGCCAGGTTGCTGAGATAAAAGTAAACATAATTACGGGCGAAGTTTATATTGATAAAATAACGGCTGTACATGATGCCGGAAAAATTATTAATCTTCTCGGCGCGGAAGGACAAGTCTACGGCGGCGTTACGCAAGGCGCAGGCTACGGTTTGTGGGAAACTGTGGACAAAGTTGAAGGGAAAATTCGTGATTTGAATTTTGATCAATATTTAATTCCAACCTGTAAAGATGTTGGCGACATTAAACCGATATTTATTGAGGGGGAAGAAAAATACGGACCGTGGGGCGCAAAAAGTTTAGGAGAACCGACACTGGAATTAGGCGCGGCAGCAATTGCGAACGCTGTAAGAAATGCGGTTGGTCAAAGACATAGAAATCTTCCGATTAATTTGGAAGAATTAATCCTGAGCAGAAAACTTAGTCCCGAAGATTTAAAACGTGGGAGCGCCGTATGATTCATGAATTAAAACTCGCAAAGCCTTCCTCGCTTGATGAGGTAAAAAGAATATTGTCCTCGGAAAATTCAAAAATTATTGCCGGAGGTACGGATATAGTGCCGGGTTTTCATATTGAATCCGTTCGCTTTAAAAACATTTCCTCTCTCATCGATATTAATTCGATTGCTGAATTGAAGGAAATCAAAATAATTGAAAATGAAATTCAGATTGGTTCGGCTGCAACATTCAGCTCAATTGTGAACAGCAAAATAATTAGCGAGAATTTGCCATTACTCGCTAAAGCCGCTTCGCAAATAGGAAGTAAGCAAATACGCAATAGAGCAACAATCGCCGGCAATTTTATTAATAATGCTCCATGCGCAGACAGCATTCCGCCGTTACTAGTATATGATGCGGAAATACTTCTCGAAAGCGAAAAAGAAAAAAGGCGAATTCCGCTGGCGGAGTTTCTTGTTTCATCTTATAAAACCAAAATACAACCGAATGAAATATTGACGAAGATAATTATTCCGAATCGATACATGAATTTTCACGGATTATTCTACAAACTTGGCAGAAGAAGAGGAGTTGCCATCAGCAGAATTACGTTTGCAGTTTTGGTCCGGTTAGAGAATGAAATTGTTACTGACTTTAAATTCGCTTCAGGTGCAATTACTCCCATAGGCAAACGGTTTCACGAAATTGAAAAAACTATTATTGGTAAACGAGTTAATGAAATCGAAGTTAAACTGACATCGAGAAATATTGGCGAAGAAATTTTGAATATTACAGGAGTTCGCTGGTCTACAACGTATAAAATTCCGGTGCTTCAGCAAGCTGTTTATCAATCAATCAAAAAACTATTGTCCGGGAATTGAGATTATGAAAATTGACTTAGAATTTACGCTGAACGGAAAAAATGTTTCCATTGAGACCGAGCCGGGTAAAAGACTTCTGGACTTGCTAAGAAAAGATTTCAAACTCACCGGAACCAAGGAAGGCTGCTCAATAGGCGAATGCGGAGCGTGCACAATTCTGCTGGATAAACTTGCGGTTAATTCCTGTTTAATTCTCGCGGGACAAATAAATGGAAGTGATATCATCACGATTGAAGGTATAAACGAGGCAGACGTTCTTCACACACTTCAACAAAAATTTTTAGAACACGGCGCTGTTCAATGCGGTTTCTGCACACCTGGAATGATTATTTCTGCGTACGCACTTCTGCTCGAAAAACCTGATCCCTCCTACGAAGATATTCTAAATGCGCTCGAGGGAAATTTATGCCGCTGCACCGGCTACAAACAAATTATCTCTGCCGTTCAAGATTCCGCAAAGGAAATGATGCAAGATTAATTGTTTAGTATGTAATGATAATCCGTCATCACTTCTTTAATAAGTAAATCCACTTTTGAATCAGATTCGGAATAAATCTCAATTTCCGAACCACGCACTTTTCTGATTTTTATTTCAGTATCAATTACACAAAATCCGGGGTTAGCGCTTTCTTGCATTTCAACTTCATTTCTGAAAAACGTAAACTTCTCTTTATACGGCGCTCCGGCGTACGGACAAAACGTTTCGCAGTTGCCGCATTCGTTGCAGAATGAATCGATGTGCAGAATTTGATTTTTGTCTTTGAATAAGCCGCCGCCGCTTGTTTTTATAACTATGTTTGCCCTGTTTGGACAAACATCTACGCATTTATTACACTCGTAATTGCACATCAAGCATCTTTGCGCCTCGGTTGTAATGTCCTTGCCGTAATTGAAATCTACAATTCCTTTCCCAATTTTTCTTTCAGTAGAAAGATTACTCGGAGAATATTCTTTAGAGGAAAGATTTTCCTTTAACATAATTTGATCGGCGGCATTTCTTCCATCGGCTATAGCTTCAACAACTGTCGCAGCACCTCTTCGCGCATCGCCGCCAATAAAAACATTTTCGAGGTTTGTAGCTGTGGCTGCTGATTTCTCGCCATTAAAAGTCAGCTTGTTTTTGCTCAGTATCTCAGCGTCAACGATTTCTCCAATTGCGGAAATAATTGAGTTCATTTCCAAATGTTCAAATTTATTTTCAACCGGAGTAACTCCGCGTCTGCCGTCTTTTTGAATTTCTCCGAGTTGCATTTTGCGGCATTTCAATTTGCCGTCTGAAAAATCAATTGGCTGCAGAAGTTCTTTAAACAAAACTCCATCATCAGTAGCGGCTTCATATTCCTCTTTATCTGCGGGCATTTGCTCAACTGTCCTTCTGTAAACAATGTTCACTTCTTTAACTCCGGAACAGCGGAGTGCAGCGCGCGCGCTGTCCATTGCGGAATTGCCTCCGCCGATTACAGCTACTTTCTCCCCGAGTCGATAATCTCCATTCTTACGGTATTCCCAAAGGAAACTAACGGCATGTAAAATTTCGCTATCAATTGATGTTATGCCTGATGTTTGAGATTTTGCAGCGCCGATTGCAAGATAAATATACTTGTATCCTTCAGCTTTGAGTCTTTCAATGGAAAAATTATAATCGGCTCCAAATACAAATCGTACTCCAATGCGCTCAATGAATTGAATATCTTTTTCAATTGCAGATTCCGGAAGCCTGAAATGTGGAATAACGTTTTTTACAATTCCGCCCGCATTCATTTCGTGTTCAAACACAGTTACATCGAAACCACTTTTGGCTAAAAAATATGCCGCCGATAAACCAGACGGACCTGCGCCGATAATTGCTATTGGAATACTGTTGGATTTAGCTTCATTAGCTAATTCGTTATAACCATTAAGAGCCGCTTGTTTTTTCAGTTCGCGGATTTCAACGGATTTATCGTAATCTATTCTTGTGCAGTGAAACATGCATTGATGATCGCAAATGTAGCCTGTTATATGCGGAAGAGAATTTTTA
>JAHJTX010000260.1 GCA_018829545.1 Bacteroidota bacterium
CATTTATTTTAACTGTGTAAGGCGCAACAACTTTTCGCTTTTCAACTCTAACCGGACCAATTGTAAGCGAATCGAAAACTTTTAATGATTTTAATTTTTCTGCTTCAGCCTGCTGCATTTTATTTCCGCTTTAGTTTTGATTTTATTAATTCCACAAGCCGTTTTTCTCCCTGCGTTAATACATCGACCACCGGCAGACCAATTACGGCTTCCATAGTTTCGCAAATAGAATCAATTTTTTCATAAGGAATATCCTCATGATTTATTGCAATTGCTATAACAGGTTTTCCGGAAAGATCTTCCATCACTTTGATTTGATGCGCAAGAGGATGAAGAGGATAACCGGGAAAACCATCGTATTCTTTTCTCGCCGGAGCGTGCTGTAAAATAATCGCGTCCGGTCTTCCAGCGGCTAATATTTCAAACCCTCCCGGATATGCTGGGTTCATTAAACTTCCCTGCCCTTCGATTACAATCACTTCCGGTTTTTCATTTTTCCAAGCTTGGTAAACGGCATGTTCAATTTCACCAGATACAAAATCATTTACTATTGAATCCAGAACAATACTATATTTTGCTCCCTGCATCCATGCAGTCTGCCCGGTACCGATTAATTCTGCTTTAATTTTACTCTTATGCAATCCATTCACGAGCACCCACGCAGTTGTTCTTTTACCTACTGCCGAGTCCGTTCCAAGTAAAGCAATTTTGAATGAATTTACTTTTTCAATTTTGCCTTCAAAGAAATGAAGTTTGTCCCTCGTTAACGGTTTGCGAATATCTCTTATCTGTACTTTATATTCTTTGGCAAGTTTTACAATTGATTCATCTTCAGAAAGAAAATCATGAAGCCCCGAATCTATATTTAATCCTTTGGTTATGGCATATTTTACGTCATCCCGCGCAGTGCTGCTTAATCTTCCGCCATCCGGTGCGATGCCGATAACAAAGTGAGATAGCTTTAATTTCTGCCTAGAAGCCAGTTTTATTGCCGTATCAAGATTGGAGCAAATCCTAATTCCGTTTGGTTTATTATCTAAAGTTTTACCGGCATCTTTGCCGGAATATTTTTTATCAATAACAGCAATTACGTTGTATCTTTTTGTAAATCTTACTAATCCATGAGCCGTTTTTCCGTTGGGCGTATTAAAAGCTCCTTCGCAATAAACAACTGCATTTCCTTCAGGTAATTTCATTTACTTTCTCCCGGTTAAAATTGTAACGTAACGAGCGCTTACAAAATTTTCCTCTTTGTGTTTGTTTAAAAGAGCAATCAATCCAGCCGTGGATGCGGGCATCGCTAATATTCCCTCTTTCTCTCTCAACATTTTTGAAGCGCTGATCATCATTTTATCAGTAGCTTCGCTTCCCCAACCGTTTGTGTTTCTAACAGCTTCCAGAGCAAAATCGCCGTCAATTGAATGCCAATTTATCAATGCCTCGTTTACTTTTGTTTCTTTTATTTTTTTCGGCACCAAATCTTCGCACGTATCCTTATTCAATTCCAGCGCTCTTGTAATTGGATTTTTTCTAAATGATGACCCAACAACAAATTTCGGCATCCTCGAAGTTTTTCCTCTTCTATACAGACTTAAAAAACCCCGGTAAATGCCTGCCACAGTTGTCCCATTGGAAACCGGTACTGCTACAATTGACGGGGCGTCGCGCAGATCGTCATAAATTTCATAGGCTATTTCTCCATATGCTTTTAGCTGCAATATAATATTTTGACCGCCGGGATTAGCATCGTATAGTTCATGCTTTAGCGCGTATTCACTCGAATATTGAACAGAAAATTCATAATCACCGTTCACTCTTTCGATTGTTGCGCCGAGATCAATCATTTCCTGAATGCGAACTGTGTGATATGTATCTGGGATGAAGATGTGACATTTCAATCCGGCGATAGAAGCAGCAAGCGCACATGCAACTCCGTAATTACCGCAAGTCGCAAGCGTGATTGTATCAAATCCGCGCCGCATTGCATCTGCGGCTTGAGCAAATGCAATCCTGTCTTTTTGTGTGCCTGATGGATTGCTGCCCTCGAACTTCAGGTACAGTTGACGCAGTCCTGTTTCGCGTTCAATATTTCTTGCGCGAACTAAAGATGTGTCGCCGATTTCTGATTCAATTACGTCCTCAAAAGCCTCGAACCTCTCTTCGATTGATAAAGAAGTATCGGCTATTATTTTTTTCCTTTCCTCTAAATCCTTTATTATTTCGAAACCGGAACTTTTAGCTCCGTCTATCAAGTCATAAGGCTTATCAATATTAAAATTGTTTCCGCTTTCGGAATGATGGCTGTTTTCATCCATTTTTCGCCCTTAAAAGTTATAAACGAATAAATAATAATTCTTACTTCTTCAGATTTACTTCATACAGATCTGTTCTTCTATCGTTCCAGTTTAATGTTGTTCCTGATTTTCTGTGTCTCTTAAGCACTTCCAGATCAACATCATGAATAACTACAGTCTCCACATTTGGAGTGCATTCGGCAGCAATACCGTCTCTTGCAAACACAAAGTCGGAAGGTGTTAAAATTGCCGATTGTGCATATTGAACGTCCATGTTTACAACGTCCGGAAGATTGCCCACATTGCCCGCAATAGCAACAAATATTTGATTTTCGATGCAGCGTGCTTGAGCGCAGTAACGCACTCTTAAATAACCTTTGCGCTCGTCTGTGCAGAAAGGGACAAAAATTATTTGCGCCTCGTTTTGAGTTGCTATTCTACTCAATTCCGGGAATTCAATGTCGTAACATATTTGAATATTAATTTTACCAACATCGGTATCGAACACTTCGATTTTATTTCCCGGCTCCACTCCCCACCATTTTCTCTCGTTGGGTGTAATGTGAAGTTTATACTGTTTTTCAATTTTCCCATCACGTTTGAAAAGATAGGAAACATTGAAGAGTCTATCGCCTTCAACAATAAAATGCGAACCGCCGATAATATTTGTATTATACTTTATAGCTAAAGAAGAAAAGTGATCAAGATAATCCGGAGTGTATTTTGCAAGTTCTCTTGCTGCTTCGCCCGGTCTTTTTATCCCGATAAAGGAAAGAAGCTGGGTCGTAAAAATCTCCGGGAAGAGAACAAAGTCGGATTTATAAGCTGATGCAACGTCAACAAAATATTCGCACTGCTGAGCGAAGTCATCAAATGAACTAATTTTTCGCATTCTATATTGTACTGCGCAAATCCGCACAGGTCTTGCCGCATAGTATTTTTTATGCGGCAGATGTGAATAATGCAAATTGCTCCATTCCAGCAGTGTTGCATACCCAACGGATTCAGTATCAGAGGTCATGTATTTGGGAATAAGTCTTTTTAAGTCGAACCCGTTTGCTAGCTGAGAAGTAAGCACGGGATCGTAAAAGGCTTTTTTGTGAACTTTTTCGATGTACTCTTCTGCGGTAAACTCAGCCTTAACTTTTTCATAACCGGGGATTCTACCGCCAATTACGATACGCTGCAGATTCTTTTCCTTCACAAGCTTTTTACGCGCGTTGTAAAGTCTGCGCGCTAATTTCATTCCACGGTAGTCGGGATGAACCATAATTTCAATTCCGTACAGAGTATCTCCATCCGGTGAGTGATTAGTAATATATCCCTTATTGCTTATATCCGCCCAATCATGCTCATCAGAATACAAATCAAAATCCAAAATTAAACTTGAGGATGACGCAATGATTGTACCGTTATATTCTAGGCATATTTGCCCTTCGGGGAATATACTTACTTGACTCTCAATTTGATCTTTACCCCAAGGTTTCATTCCGGGGAAACATTTCAATTGCAGTTCAACCAATGAATCAAAATCTTCAATTCTTAGTTGACGAATGACCATTTGATTTTCGAACTGCTCAACATTATCTATAGACATTAATCCTCCATTTTCTCAGAATGATCCGTCATTTTACCTTCCGTAACATGATTATAAAAACGTTGGGTTGGGTATGCAAAGTCTATATCTTTGTGTTCATGAAACTTCGTCAAAATATCTTCCCAAATCACTTCGTCGGAAACCCGCCTTCTTCTAACCTTCCAAATGTATCTTATGGTAAGAAGTACCCCGCAGTCTTTAACAGTAGTATAAACTATCGGTATTAGCTTATTATAATAAATAAAAAACTTTTTTGCAGTTTCTCTTATTTGGGCTTCTGCTTCTGTGCTGAATTTTTCGGCATTTTTGTTTACAATTTCAGTTAAAATTTGTTTCGCTTTCTTCCAATCACTTTCAAATGTTACTAAAACAGGAATTTCGTTCCAGATGTACTCAAAACCGGCTGTGTAATTAGCCTGTGGATTTGTAAAAACCATTCCGTTGGGAATGTGAATTATTCTTCCGGTGCTTTGATCTGCATCAACCCAATTCCGTATTTCCACGACTGAAAATTGAAATACTCTTATATCAATCACATCGCCTATTGTTTCACCAATCTGAACTCTATCGCCAATTTTGAACGGCTGCCTTATTACAATAAATATCCATCCTACAAAATTTGCGAGCGGATCTTGCAAAGCGATTGCAATTCCCGCGGACAGCAATCCAAAATAAGTTGCAACTGCCCCAAATTCGCCAATCCAAATTCTAAACAGCATAAGTGCGGCAATGGCAACCAAAATGTAGAGAGAATATCTTCGCCATTCGTGCTTTTCGCGCAAATCTTCGATGCGGCTAATCATCAGTTTTACTACTGCCTTATAAATCAAGAAAATTATAAAGATGACGAGGAGAGACGAAAAAATGTGAATTTGAAATTCCGGCGTGATACCCAGAAAATCTTTGAGAATATTTTTCATTATTGTTCCACTAAATTAATTGGATAAGCAAATGATAAGTAATTATTTTTTTCCCAATTGTAAATAGAATTTATTTAAACATTCTTACTCGAATTTACTAAAAATAATAAAGAGAAAAATTTTTCCGCAAATCTCTGCTAAGCTTTTACTAGTTTTACAATATTATTTAACTAAAAAAGGTATTATTTATGAAGGGCTATATTATGCTGCTGATAACAAGTGTGCTGATGTTCACATCTTGCGGTAACCAAGAAACAAATCCTTTGCTTGCAGAATGGAATACTCCATTCGAAACTCCTCCGTTCGAGCTAATTAAAACGGAACATTACATGCCTGCTTTTAATGAGGCTATGAAACTTCAAATAGATGAGATAAATGCAATTGCTGAGAACAGTAACGCGGCGACATTCGAAAACACAATTGAAGCTCTCGATTACAGCGGCGCCTCGTTAAAAAGAGTAAGCCGTGTTTTTACTGCAATGAACGAGGCTATGACCAATGAGAAAATGCAGTCAATCTCAAAGGAAATTTCTCCGCTTCTTTCTAAACATAAAGATGATATCAATTTGAATGAGAAATTATTTGGTAGAGTTAAAGCTGTTTATGATAAGAAAGATTCTTTCAATCTTACTAAAGAGCAGTACAAACTTCTTGATAAATATTATAAGAGATTTGTCCGCGGCGGAGCAAATTTGGCAGCAGACGCAAAAGATGAATTTCGTAAAATCAATGAAGAGCTTTCCACACTTTCGGTTCAGTTCGGCGAAAATGTTTTAAAAGAAACTAATAAGTTCGAACTTGTAATTGATAATGAAAAAGATTTAGCAGGTTTGCCGGATGGCGCAATTGCAGGCGCGGCAGAAACCGCTAAAGAAAAAGGCTACGAAGGCAAATGGGTTTTTACAATTCAAAAACCGAGTATGCTTCCATTTCTTCAGTATTCCGCAAAGCGCGATTTGAGAGAAAAAATATACAAAGCATACTTTATGAAGGGCGATAAAAACGATGAGCTGGATAACAAAAAGATTCTTTCTAAAATAGCATCGCTGCGATTAAAGAGAGCTAGACTGCTGGGTTACGACACTCACGCACATTACGTACTTGAGGAGCAAATGGCGTCAAATCCAGCTAAAGTTTATGCTCTGCTCAACCAGCTTTGGAATCCCGCATTAATTAGATCCCGTTTAGAAAGGGATGAAATGCAGCAAATGATTTTTGCCGAGGGAAACAATTTCAAATTGGAATCTTGGGATTGGTGGTATTATGCAGAAAAGGTTAAAAAAGCGAAATACGATTTAGATGAAGAAGAATTGCGTCCTTATTTTGAACTGAGCAACGTAATTGGAGGCGTATTCGATCTTGCAACTAGATTGTGGGGGATTCAATTTGTTGAGAGGAATGATATTTCAAAATATCACCCAGACGTAAAAGTATTTGAAGTAAAAGAAGAAGACGGCGCTCACATTGGAATTTTGTACACGGATTACTTCCCTCGTGAAAGCAAACGTGGAGGCGCTTGGATGGACGAGTTCCGCAGACAATATAAAAAAGACGGTAAAATGGTTACGCCTGTTATTTATAATGTAGGTAATTTTTCAAAACCGACAGGAGATAAACCTGCGCTTCTAAGTATCGACGAAGTAAATACTTTATTCCACGAATTTGGTCACGCGCTTCATGGTTTGTTATCTAATTGCACATACGAATCAATTTCTGCCACAGAAACTCCGAGAGATTTTGTTGAGTTCCCTTCGCAGGTAATGGAAAACTGGGCAATGCATCCTCAATTCTTAAAGCTTTATGCCAAGCATTACGAAACCGGCGAAACAATTCCCGACGGAATAATCACAAAAATCGAGAATTCATCATTGTTCAATCAAGGATTTGAAACGGTTGAATATTTAGCCGCTTCGATTTTAGATATGGACTGGCACACAATTACTGCTTCCGAAGAACTAAATGTAAATGATTTTGAAAACGCCTCGATGAAAAAAATTGGGTTGATTCCCGAAATTAAGCCAAGATACAGAAGCGCTTATTTCAATCACATTTTTTCCGGCGGATATTCATCAGGTTATTACAGTTACATCTGGTCGGAAGTTCTTGACGCCGATGCATTTAACGCATTTGAGCAGTCGGGTGATGTTTTAAATAAAGAACTTGCCGCAAAATACAGAAAGTTCATTCTTGCTTCCGGCGGCACTGACGATTCAATGGAATTATACAAAAAATTCAGAGGAGCCGAACCAGAGATTGAACCGCTCCTAAAAAAACGTGGATTGAAATAATTCAATAAGTTGTTTAACTTCAATCGTCAATTTTAATAATCAATTCCAAACTACTTGCAAAGATCCGGCAAATGCCGGATCTTTTTTTGCACAGTTGTAAGACAGATTTTCAATCAGCGAAGTATTCACTAAAAAAAATAGAACGCTGATCATGATGATTTTTTATGATCATCTGTGATAAATTCCCGAAGTCTGTTGTACAATCTTGGAATTGAGACTTCGGGAATTTGAGGTGTGATACCTTCTTTGTGCCATAGTGATTTGTGGCTAAATCGGATTACACTTATCTAATTGACTTAACGATTGCTCATAGCTCATTTTATATTTAATTTTTTATGCAACAAAATTCATTTTTATTATGAAAACGAATTACAATATTATAGCGAACAATTACAACGAGCGGTATGCACAAAACAAAATGGCGGGCGTTCTTGGTTGGCTAAAAAAAACGATTGCGCAAAACAATTTTACGAATATTTTGGAAGTCGGCTGCGGCACGGGTTACTGGCTGAATAAATTAAAAGGAAATAATCATAAACTCTACGGGCTGGATTATTCAGTAGGAATGTTGAAAAAGGCTGCTGGAATTGATGACTTGATTAATGCTTCTGCAGATTCGATGCCGGTCAAGAATAACAGTATGGATTTTGTAATTGTTGTAAATGCAATTCATCATTTTAAGTCCCCCGCAAATTTCTTCGCCTCATTGTATAATCTGCTTAAGTCGAAAGGACAAATTGCAATAATATTAGTTGACATCCGCGATGCAAATCACAAATGGTATATTTATGATTACTTTGTCGGAACTCATGAGTATGATCTAAATCGAATCCCAGCTATCGGAACACTTTTAGAAATGATGACAACTAACGGCTTCAAAAACGTGAAATCAAAAACTCTGGAAATAACAAAAAAATCAGCCTCTGGTCAAAAGGTTTTCGATGACCACTTTTTGAGTAAACTAGGGAACTCAACTCTAGCCGATCTAAATGAGCGTGACTATGCAAACGGGATAGAAAAGATTCGTCGAGAAATTGAAAAAAATCCCGCAAGAATTTTTGAATCAAATATCGTTTTTAAAGTTGTTTACGGAAGCAAACCATAAAAAAAGGAATTTTACGTTGAAAACATTTTTTCTGTGGTTAATCGTTTTATTATTATGCTGGCCCATAGCGTTACTTGGTCTTGTGCTTTATCCAATCATTTGGCTCTTGCTTCTTCCCTTTCGTATTCTCGGAATTGCGGTTGACGGTGTTTTAGACTTTATCAAAGCTCTTATAAAACTGCCCTCAAAAATACTAAACAAATAATATTACTCCATAGAAATTTTAATAAATCTGAATAGTTATTGAATTTAATTCGTCCGTTTTCGGTTATATGATTATTAACTGAGGAAAAAATAATTGGCTGTAAAATCTCAACTTCCGTTTTTAATTGATTTAGTTGACGACGAGATTGACGAGGTGCGTTCCCAGGTCTTCTTTGATTTGAAGGAATACGGAATTTCCTTAGAAGAAGATCTGAGGGAATTCTCTGAAATTATTGACAAAAGGAAATTGAATTTAATTGAGCCGATTCTTGAAGAAAACAGAAGAAATTGGCTGCGAAAAAATTGGTCGTCGTGGATCGGCATTGAAGACGAAAATGAAAAATTAGAATACGCAATGGATTTGATCGCGAAATTTCAGCTTGGTTTGAACGAGACATCCCAGCTTTCATTTTTACTGGACGATTTGGCGAACCGATTTCAATTCCACTATTTATTCGGAGACGAGATAGACTTAGCAAATTTTCTTTTTCAAAACGAAAAATTACTCGGCGAAAAATTAGATTATTATAATCCGCTCAACAGTAATTTGATTTACACTATGAAAGAGAAAAAGGGCATCCCAATTACTCTAGCAATTATTTACATGCTCGTCGGCAAGCGCATCGGTTTTGAGATTCAAGGCTGTAACTTCCCAGGGCATTTTTTAGCTAAACTTGAGTACCAAAATGAAATTACATTAATCGACTGTTATGGCGGCGGAAAGATAATTTACATGAGCGACTTGCTGGAATTGCTGAGCAATACAAAAGACGCAGTAAAGAGAATAATAGAATTGCCAACAACTACAAATATGATTGTGCGTCGTGTTGTAAATAATTTGATTAACGCTTACAAAGAAAAGAAAGATCAAACTAACTTATTTTTCTTCAGCGAATTGCTGAAATCCACTCCGTGGAAATAAATTGAACGCTGATGACGCTGATTGAGCGGATTTTTACGGAAATGTTATAGCAAGGCAGATACATTGCCACCAAGTCACTTAAACACAAAGGCTTATTTTCTACTTCGTGTCTTTGAGACTTGTGGCAAAGATGTTTGGCAAAATAAAACTCACATCAGAAGTTGCTTGTAATCCACAAAAGCTTTTTTGCTCTAATATACTTCATCATGCGAGCCAATGTCGATAGGAATGATTTTATCTTCTTCTATTATAAAATCGATTGTTAGACGATAAGAGATATTTATTGAGACCGAATAATATTCAGTTAGTTTTCCTTTCATTTTATGAAGTCTCAACGAGGGATGAAATGGATTAAGCTCAAGAAGTTTTAGAGTCTTTACATACTGATTTACTAAGTCAGGATACTTTTTGATGAACTTTGCCGCGCGCTTATTATAGCTTGCTGTATAAACCATTTTAGCCATTTGAAATTCTTTTCAAATGTTCTTCCACAGATTCTACAGTGAAGTTGCCATTGTTAATATCCTTTTTTGATTCGAGCAAGGCAGCTTCAAGTTCATATTCCCGTAACTCATTGTATTTATCTAGAGAAATAACGACATACTCTTTTTTCCCCCGGATGGTGATTACAGCTTCCGACCCGTTAATAGTTGCATCCTGAATTGCGCGGACACCTTTAATTTTCAATTCATTTGCAGAAATAATATAGCTCATAATTGCCTCATACTAGTGTATTGTTTATCGTGCGATTAATAATACTAACATTTATACTCTAACTCAATCTACTAAATGAGATTTTCGGTTACTGGCGAAGTTAAACAAATGGAACGCGGATGGCACGGATTGAGTGAATTTTTGCGGAGTTACTACAGCAAGGCAGATACATTGCAACCAAGTCACTTAAACACAACGGCTTATTTTCTACTTCTTGTCTTTGAGACTTGCATGATAAAAGTTACAAATAGGCTCTTAGAGAGTCGTTAGTAATAACATGTTAACGATAATTGAATATCGAATATTGAACAAGGAATAATGAATTTCGAAGTGAAAGCAATCTGTATTTCAACTTCATTGTTCGAAATTCCTTGTTCGATATTCATTA
>JAHJTX010000261.1 GCA_018829545.1 Bacteroidota bacterium
CTTCAAAAATTAACAAATATAGGCGAACTTAGTCATTATACTTCTCCATCTTTATCCTGGTCACCTGACGGAAAAAAAATAGTATTCAGCACAAAAGAACAAATTTATATAGTAGATGTTGAGACAAAAGAGATTACACAAATAACAAATGATAATTATTGGAATTACACACCAGAATGGGTTGTGTTCTACCCAACAAGTGTAGATGAACCAAAAGTAAATATTGTTGAAGAATTTGAGCTTTATCAGAACTATCCAAATCCATTGGTCTTTTATGCTCTGTCTGCTAATTATCCTAATCCTTTTAATCCGTCAACATCAATTCACTATCAACTTCCGGGCAGTGGTCATGTAAGCTTAAAAGTCTATGACATGCTGGGCAGAGAAATTGCGGAATTGGTCAACGAAAAAAAAGAAAGCGGAATTTATACGATCAATTTTGACGCCAGCTCCTTTGGAGGCAGTTCCTTATCAAGCGGCACATATATTTACACACTAAAAGTAAATGAATTCTCTCAAAGCCGTAAGATGTTGCTTTTGAAGTAATTTATTGCTTCGAAAGTAATCCCGCATTCTTTTTAGCGGGGCTGTTAATAAAATGATTTTATAAAAAAACCTCGAAGGTTATAAAACAAAGACCTTCGAGGTTTGTCTAAACACGAAATGCTATTAGCCAGACTTCGGGAATTTATGATGCTCATAACAAATCAGTGTTAATCAGTGTGCAATTCATTGCATTTAGTAGAGCACAGATTTTCACCACAGCAGCTTCCTCAAGATTTTTTTAGTTTACAAATTAACAACCGCCATAAAATAAGACCAAAGGGCAGTGTCCGCACCTCTTGTTTCTTTGAAAATATCTCCCGGTGCGAAGACAGAGAAGCCTCCTTCAAGAGAAACATTACTATTAGCTTTGTAGCCAAAGGTAAAATCGAATTCTGTTCCGAAGTCTTTTGAAGTATTTCCGTTAATAAGAGTATAATTAGCATTTGCTTTGAATAAATGCGCGTTCAATCCGGCTTTCAAACTTTCCCATAGTTGAAGCGAAACTTTTCCGTGAATATCCATTAAGCCGAGCTTTAAAGTGTGGGCAGGAAGATTTGTAAAATAATCCATATAGCCGTAATACTTATGATTGGTTGCATAAAGAGTATTGAATACTTTATACTTTCCGTCAGCGGCATCATCATCTCCGCTTAAATAATCAACTCCGGCGGAGAGAGTTGTATTCATTGTTCCGCCCAAAGCGAACCATGCATTGTAAGTTGCCATCAAAGCTCCAACGTCTTGCTTTGTTCCGCCGTCTATAATTGTTCCTAATTGATATGCAAGTTCAACTTCATGAGAAAAACTGCCCAGACTTCCTTTAACGTAAGCGCCGATTGTGTATCTGTCTAAATTATCCGTTTGATAAATTGCTTCGTTAAGCAGAAATACTTCTGTTTTGTATTTATCGAAAAGTTTTAAGTCCGCATAAACGCCTGTAAGAAAAAGATCCGTTGTATCGCCCGCTTTAAAATTCTCATCCAAATTAAACTCAATGAAATCGAAATCAACTTTATTGGTTTTATATGAAAAAACTGCGCCGTCAAAGCTGCGTCCAACATTGCTCCAACCCACAGGACCTATTAATCTTTGCGATCCGTAAACCGCTTCCATTCTTCCAAATTTACCGGAAAGAGGAAGACCAAAAATATTACTCCAGGTAAAATAAGCTTGATGAAGATCTAAATTTGCCGTGCTGGCAAGAGTATTAGGCTCTGTTCCATAAATTCTAGAATCCTGAATTTGAAAAAATCCTGACACGTCTGAATTCGCTGTAAATTTAGCGCCGAATCTTGTGCGCAATTCAGTATAAGTTGCCGGATCGGAATTATTTTTAAAATCCAATCCGTCCATAATTGATCTCGGTCGAATTTGTCCCGAAAATTCTACATCGCTCTGTGCAAACAAATTGATGGCGCTTAATAAGCCCAAAATTAAAACCGCAAATACTGCTCTTCTCATTCATTTCTCCGAATAAAGTTTTTGTTTATAAAATTAAAACCCAATTTTACTTGCCGTAGTTCATTAATGTGCCCTGGCGTTCTTTTGCTTTTTTATCCCACTCAACAGCCGTTGTTTTTAGAAAGTCGTTTTTATCTTTTCTTAAAAGCTCCATATCCAGCCCAATAACTTTTTGCGCTTTTTCTTTTGTTGAATAATCGGGAAGCTGCGCAGGATATTTAACACCGCGTTTAATTAAAACTACGGCTAATTCTCTTCTAGCCTCTTCTGCTTTTTGAATTGAAGTTCCAACAACTCGCATTGCTTCCGTAGGCGAATGGAATCCCAATCCGTTTGCGGCAGCAACCCAATCCCATCTCCACTGAGCGTGACGGATTAGAGTTAAAATTGGTTTCATTTCGTTTTCTGATGCTCCGCTATCCCAAGCAAGCTTCGCTTCAAGATGTGCTTTTGTAATTGCAGATTCTGCAAGTTTTCTTAATTCCAGAACTCTATCCTGTCTGTCGTAAACATCATTTACCAGTGTTGCCGTTTCTTCTCTGTGGCATACTTGACAGGAGTTAGCAACATTATTCAATGGACTCTGCACATGATGATCTGTAAATTTAACTCCGCCTTCGCTCTTATACGGCATGTGGCAATCAGCGCAGGAAACGCCTCTTTCTGCATGTACGCCGGTCATAAATAATTCGTAATCGGGATGCTGAGCTTTAAGCATCGGCGCGCGGCTCAATTTGTGCGTCCAATCGGAAAAATTGATTTCATCAAAATATTTTTCCATTGCCTCTGCGCTGAATCCATTATCCCAAGGGAAAGTTAAATACGGAGAACCTTCAACAACATTTTTATTGAAATAATATTCAACGTGACATTGAGCGCAGACTAATGATTTCATTTCCTGACGTGAGAAGTCTTCCATCTTTTTTCCTTGTCTTTCAAAAGCTTCAATAAGCGCAGGTCTGGAAATTTGCAGATTCATTGTTTCAGGATCGTGGCAGTCTTTACAGCCGATGGGATTAACTACTTCGTGACCTTTATCTTTCCATTTGCCCTTATAAAATTCTGCGGGTCCCATCTGTTCCATTAATCTTGCAACATCGGGGCTTTTGCAAGTCCAGCAAGTTGCGGGCATTGGGCTGTCAACATTTCCGCCTGTTCTAAGCGTGTTTCTTAAATCCTCAACCGCGTATCCGTGTCCTCTGCCCTGATTATAATCTTTTGCAAATCCATAACCAGCCCACATAATAACCAGTTCGGGCATTTCCTCAAGATAATCTGTCATTGCAGAGCCGCCGTGTTTACTCTTAAAATCAGTATCAAGAGTTTTCATATAATTTCGTATTCACGGGGAAAATTTTCGCCCCACACTTCGTTTCGGGCTTCATCTGCTTTAATTGGTTTAAACATTTGCAGAGCGTATTGCGCTTCACTTCTTCTTTCAACAATAGAAGAAGCGAGCAGTCCTAAAACAAATACCACGATTACTGTTCCAAGAAAAATCGTCCAGTTTATCCACGGTTTTCTTTCTTTTGTTTCCATTTTAATTCCCTTTTAAATTCGTTTTATTCTGTTATTAAAAATTTTGTAAACCAATCCGGAGTAACCGGCTTAAGCTGCGGAACCCTCGCATAGGGCGCAGAAGTTAAGCTGTTTACTCTTCCGTGCGGAACTTCTCTGTGGCAGTCCCAACATACCTGTTCAGTATTCTCGTGAATACCCTTTGGATTTAGGTATCTCAGCGATACCGGATGTAAATAATTTGAATGACATCTAATGCAGTTTTCCTGAACCGCTGCTTTTCCCGCGTCTTTAATTCTGATTACCTGCGGCTCCATTCTAAACGTAAACATTGTAGCGTGGCGCAATCCATCGGAAGCTTTGAAAAAGTATTTCCTTATCACATTATTCTGAGGCACGTGGCAGTCGTTGCAAGAAGCGGTTCGGCCATGGCTTCCTCTTTCCCATGTTGCAAATTGCGGAGCCATTATGTGACAGTTTACGCAGGTTTCGGGATTATCGGATAAGTAAGAAACAGCATTAGAGACGTACAAAATTTGAACTACTAATCCAATTCCTATTCCAAGAAGAATAAAAACAGGAATTTTCCACGTTACTGGTGGAATTAGTAATCCGGCAATTTTCTTTAATCTCTCATTTGCTGAACTTGTTTCGTCCATTACTATCTCCTGACTCTAATTGTTTGTTAAGTTCTTTTATATCTTCGGTGCTTCTTGGGTGACCGATGCTATCTTTATTTTTGAAATGATTTAAATATTCTTCTTTAGAAATGTTGTTCTGCCAATTTTTTGAAAGCATTCCAAGAGCCGTAATCCAAGCAAAAATTCCAATTATACCGAACACAATTAATTTTTTCTGAATGGGTTTTTTAGCTGCCACAAATTTTAGATTCAGAGTATCTGCCGCGGGACACACATCCACACAGCTCATGCAAGTCGAGCATTCATCGGAAATAACGGTTTTTACTTTGTCCACTTTAATTCTCGATGGACAAGCCTTTGCGCATAGTTCACAGTCGATGCAGCTATCTAAATTCCTTTGAATTTTATTCGGACTTAGGATTGAAAAAATTCCGAGCAATGCGCCGTATGGACAAAGATACCTGCACCAAAAATTTCTAGCGAAAATAGAAAATACGAAGAGGACCAGAATAACAGTCAGTGCAAATTGAGAAATTTCTGCGAAAAAGTAATACATTTTAACGTCGGAAATAACGTTGTATGAACTATCGAGGAATGATTTCAACGCGAGTTCGGACATTGCAAAAAAGATTGCGTAAACGAAGAATGCAAGCAGCAGATATTTTATACTTCTCAGCGGGTAATCCAGCCACCGTGTAATGCGGTATACCTTTTTAAAAAGTTTATTTTGAAGATTATCCCCGAAATCTGCAATGTATTCGGATAGAGCTCCAACAGGGCAAATCCAACCGCAAAATGATTTTCCAAAAACGAATGAAACGCCAACAATTGCAAGTAAAATAAAAAGTCCGGCGGGATGTGCGTTGTGAATAATTCCAGTCTTCGCTAAATAATACAAACTCATTAAGGAGCTAATCGGCAAAAAGGATTCTGCGCCGGGAGGTCTTTCATAAAACTCAGCCGTGCCGCCGGATTCTAAATATTTTACAAAGAGATGAAATTCTATTCCAATCCAAATGCAAAGCAGAACAAACAGTAATTGAATTATCATGCGGTGTTTTTGAATCGGTTTTTCTAAACTTCTAACTTTTATTTTTTTCATCACTGCAAATTTTTAAGGCGAGATAATTGTTAAATAAACCACTAATCAGATTATAAAATCCGATTAAAAATTAATGCTTTCTAAAATGTTTGTCAACTGCAAAGTAAAATATTTTTTGGAGGAACATATAACCGGACAATGCGTCTCAAGACATGAATTTACAAACGAAGGAGAAAGACATGAAAAAAGTAATAGTATTGTTCGTTGTGTTTGCATCAGTTGCATCACTTGTTTATGCCGGCAATTCACCCGCTTCAACTAAAGTAAGCTATGAAAGAATTGAAGCTACTTTGTTGCACGGATTAAAATCGGCGAACAAAGGATTATCAATTAGCTCAAGCCAAATTCTCGGAAGTATAAAATCTTCCAAAGCGGTAATTCCACTAATGCATATTTTACGTGAATCCGAAGTAGAAGCATCGCGGATTGCAGCGGCTTTGTCGCTTTATAAAATCGGTGACTCAAGAGGAATTAACGCACTTAGGCAATCAGCTAAGTTCGACTCAAGCGAGCGGGTAAGAAATATGTGCGCAAACTTTTATAACGAATTTAAATCTAATTAAGTAATCCAAACCGCAGATTTTATAAACAGATCTGCGGTTTTACTTTTTAACTCATGTTTCGTAAAAATGTAGAGCGATCCGTCGTGGCGAACTGTTTCGCTCAAAAATTTCCCCGTTCGGTTTTAACCCAAACCGTTAAAGGACTCGGGTTTGAGCCAAAAGGGAAATTAGGATTGACGTCCTAAAAAGTTTAGGATTTTTTGAAAAGAGGAAAGAATTTTCTTGACAATACCACTTGATAATTAAAAATTATTCCCTAAATTGAAACTGGCAAAATACAATTTCATCTAAAGGGTAAAATCAATAACCAAAATGACCGTCCAAGAACAGAAAATTCTTAATGCCATTAAATATTTTGTTTGCAAAACAAAATATGTTGGACGCACTAAGTTGTTCAAACTGCTTTATTTCTGGGATTTTTTATACTTTTCAAAACATGGTAAATATATCACCGGATTTGAATATTATACATTACCTTTCGGGCCAGTACCGAAGGAATTCTATGAGTCTATCGAGAAGGATAATCTTCCACCTTATTTAAAGAACGAAATCTCAATTATAGACGATAAAGAATTCGAAAAAGAAGATGGGTACAAGCAGTTTAAAATTCTTCTCAAGAATAAAAGGATTGATCTTGATTTTTTCACACCCTATGAATATGAATTACTCGAAACCGTAGGTTTCATATTCAAAGAATCTAATGCTTCTCAGATGACTGAGGCTTCTCACTTTAAGAATTTACCTTGGGATGAGACCGTTAAACAAAGAGGGTTGTGGAAATTAATTGACTACAATTTAGCTCTCAACAAGGATACTGAGCTGGATCAAGTAGAGATTGAAGAAAGACTAAGTCTTCAAAAAGGATTATACCACAATGCCTACAATTCCTAA
>JAHJTX010000262.1 GCA_018829545.1 Bacteroidota bacterium
CTGAGAGGGCAGACCAAGTTTCCCCAAAATAATAACTTGCAAAAAATATAGAATTAAGATAATTATCATCAGCGGCAACATACATTTTTGTACTATCTACCGGATCAAACGCAAAACTAAGTTCATTTCCATGGCTTGATGCCACGAAAGAACCTAAATTTTCCCAAGTAGTTCCGTTGTTTGTTGTACGGTACAGTCTGTCTATTGAAAATAGTGAGCCTTCCCTTACGATACAGAACAGAACATTATGATTATGTGGTGAAATGTATAGGTTTTTTACCCAAGTTCTTTCCGGCCATGGTTCCGCTTCCGGCATTAGATATTCCCAACTGCTTCCTCCATTTATTGTTTTCCAAGGTCTACCGTGATAATCTGCCATATAGATTATATTCGAATTCTTGGTGTCAACATCCTTTAGAGAGAATCCACCACCAAATTCCGGATTAGTATCATCTAATAAATCCCATGTTCCACCGCCATTTGTACTCCGGTAATTTTTAGCATTGAGAACATATACAGTATCAGCTTTTGCATAAACAAACCTAACTGCCGTTGAATCCGGTCCCAACCAAACCCAATCATTCTGCGCCGGAATTACAGACTGAAACAGTAAAGAGAAAGAGATTAATAAGTAAAATTTATATTTAGTCATTTCAGGTTCCTTCATTTTTTTTGTTATGGTATACCGTGCTTTGTTTATTAACTCACCTTACGCAAAAGGATAAAAATTGAAGGGTGATCCGCTGAATCGATCAGTCAATTTAGTTCAAATTATTCAATTAATGTGAGCGAAACAGAGTTTCGTTCTACATTTTTGCGTAGCATGAGTTATTCAAATAAATATTCTACTTCCATATTATAATCCCATTTGTCAAAATAAAGATTGCCTCCGCGCCATTCAACTTCGCCGCGTTGGAAATCAACGGTTTCGCTTCTTGGGAATATTTTAGCGGGGAATAACGGCGCCGAATAATCGTCATTTACAATAAAATGAAACGCATCTATTCCACCGAGAAAGAAATACTTTACGTTCTCATCGCTGGAATCGATACACTTAAAAGATTGATCGACCGGAACCCATCCAACGCCCTCAAAATAAATCTCGCTCCAATCGTGAAGATTTAAGCTTCCCGGATGCATCATCCAACCGCTCTGCCACTTTGCCGGAATTCCGTTATAGCGGCAAAGCGTCATAAATAATAAGGTTTGAATTCCGCAGTCGCCGTAGCCTTTGCTGATGCAGTAATCGGAAATATTGTCGAGAGTTGAATATTCTCTTGCCCCAGCCCACGGAATATTATCATTTATCCATGTGTAGATTTTTTTCGCTTTTAAATATGGATTAGTTTCATCGCCGATAATTTCCGCCGATAGAGTTTTTATCTTGTCGGTAAATTGAATGTGCGGAAGCCTTTCTGAAGTGTAAAGCATAAATAGGTCACTTTCTTCATCATACGTTTGGACTTTGGATGAATTTAATTCGTACCATTCATTTAATCCTGTGTATTCAAGTGAGTATAAAAATTCGGTAGGAGCACCTGTGCTTGCAAGTTTTTGAATGTACAATGTACGCTGCATGTTCTTATTATCGGCTAATATATATTCTTCAGAATTGACGGTCAAAAGCGAAATGTCTTTCTGCCTCTTATGTCCTTCGCGCGGATATGGAAGCCAGCATTTAATTACTTCTCCATCCGGAACAACATCCGCATCAACTGTTAGAGTATATTTTATTCTAAATTTTTGAGGCATAACAGTATTCGTATTTGATAATTTTACACGTTCAATCACTTTAGGAGCGTGCTGCTCAAGGAATGCATCGAGTTTATCTTTCTGATTTCCATCAACTTTCTGCTTTTGAGATTTAGCTTCTTTATCTACTCTGAACAAATTTCCGTGAGCGCGATTAAAGTAGAATTTCTCGCCATCAATAATTTTGTATTCAAGCGAGCCATTGTCTTCCCACTTTTTCAAATCCGATGAATTCACTTCCGGATAATATTTACTGATGTATTCAAGCATATCGCTTTCTGTTTTTTTGAAATCGAGTCTAATTCTATCCATCTTCTCATTTAAAAAATTCAGCCCCAGTTTTTCTTGCTCGCTAAGAGAGAAGTCATTCCCGGAGGAATCAATAATTCTCTGAGCTTCAATAAATTCACCGGATTCAATCTTTTTATTTACTAGTTCAATAATATTTTGAGCATAATTGCTCATAATCATAATCAGCGAAAAAAATAATATTCGTGTAATCATATCACATCATTATTTTGTTATTAAAGAATTATTATAAATATCAACAACGCCTTTTATCCTGGAAATATGGTCAGGCGTTGTTCCGCAGCATCCACCAATAATATTTGCTCCGGCAGAAATAATTTTATTCGTTAGTGATGCCATTAGTTCAGGCGAATCCGGGAAAAGTGTCTTTCCGTCATGAATAATCGGGAGTCCTGCATTCGCATGAACTAAAATTGGAATGTTATTATTTGCCGAACGGATTTCTTTTACAATATTGATCATGCCTTCAAAACCGTTACCGCAATTTGTGCCGATAATATCTGCGCCGGCATTCACTAATTCTTGAGTCATTTGCGCAGGACTTACGCCCATCATTGTATTGTATTTACCCTCTAAAACCATATCAAAAGTAAATGTAATAATAACTTCCAAATTTGTGTTTTCTTTTGCGGCTTTTAGCGCAATCAAGGCTTCATCAATTGCATAAAACGTTTCTATGCAAATTGCATCTGCTCCGCCGTCAGCAAGCGCTTTCGATTGCTCTGCAAACGATTCATACAATTCAGCTTCGGTTATATCGCCCATCATTAAAAACTTTCCGGTGGGTCCGATTGATCCCAAAACAAACACATCATTTCCGGCGGCTTCATTTGATATTTCAGCGGCTGCTTTGTTAAGTTCGTATGCCCTTTTATCGAGACCGTAATGTTTAAGTTTTATGCTGGTTCCACCAAAGCTGTTTGTTTCAATTAAATCCGAACCGGCTGCAACATACGCCTTCGCGATTTCTAAAACTTCAGATCGCTTTTCTATATTCCAGATTTCGGGGCAATCTCCTACCGCCAATCCTTTTTTGTGTAAGAACGTACCCCATCCTCCGTCGGATACTAATATTCTGCCAGTTTCCAGTTTTGCTAAAATTCTGCTCATACCATTGTATTAAATTATTTTTGAAATCAAATTATAATACGTATGTGCGCAAAGTTATTGCGCACATTTACTAAAAATAATGTTGCCGATATTAGAATAATCCACCAACCATGATTTGAAAAGTAGAGTATGTTTCATCCTCGATTGAAGATGTAGTATAATTAATATTAATCAGTATTCTTGTTTCATCATTAAGAGGAATAGCATAACCGCCGCCGACAAGCACGCCCCAACCCCAATCTGAGCTGGTATCTTTTGCGCCTGTTGCAGTTATCAACATTTTAGCTGCGCCCAAATCTCCTCTTAAAAAGAAACCATCACCTATATTGCTTTGAAGAAAATACATCGCCGAGGCGGAATACAGATAACCATTAATCTGCATCTCTTGTTCGTTATATGTGTAGCTGTCTCCCCATCCGTTAATAATGCCGCCGAGCATTGTTTGATTATTCAATGGAAGATAAAAACCTAACATATCAATACCAATGCTAATATTTTCCATCCCGTCAATATCTCTCACTTGATCCAAAACATTATCAAGTGGTCCTGTGTAAGTCGGGCTTGCATATCCTAATCCCCAATAAGTATACCAGGATTCGATAGAAGTTTGCGCATCAACTTTTGTAGTTAGTGTGATAAGGGAGAGTACTGCAGTGAGTGTGCAGAATAGTTTTTTCATAAAAGCTCCAATGAAATAAATTTAGAATTATTAATTAGAACTGCGATTAAAGAACAATCGGATTTGGATCAAGAATATATTATAGTCCAAATTCTTAGATAATGATGTCAATATTGCGCATTATTTTGTTATAAATCAAGTTGACGAGACTTAAGTGATGGGGAATAATACCCAAACTTCTTGTCCGCTTTAGCTCAATGAGGATGGCTCAATTATCTTCTGCGATTTATTGATGAGTCAACCCTAAAACATTCTTTTGTGTAATGTCATTGCTTCGTTTGGTAGTTGCCTAACGAAGCAATCGTGTGAATTTAGCTCATAATAAAAAGATTGCGTCGTCATCCGGCATTCGTCGGATTCCTCGCAAAGACCGAAAACACCTTTTTCGAGTGAACTCATTTGATGCTATTTCACCAATAAAACTTGGCTCTTTTCTAAATAAAGGTTGATTATATAATTAACCACGTCCTATATGGCGTGGACCAAGTAACCACACTCAAAACGGGCTTTAGCCCAATGGCTTTAATACTATGGGCAAAAGCCCATTATGTGAGGTTGCTTTTTATTCTCCGCCCTAAAGAAGCTGTGTGAAAATTCTATGTCTAGCAAAAAAACTCATCCCCAACCCTCCCGATAAAGAACATCGGGACAAGCTTTCTCTTGAGAAGAGAAGGGGC
>JAHJTX010000263.1 GCA_018829545.1 Bacteroidota bacterium
GTTTTCTAAAATTAGTAGGAAAACTTTTTCATCACTCAAAAATATTATTTTTTCAACTAAATAAACTCACAACTTGAAAAACTTTATGAACTTTACAACTTTATAACTCTATGAACTTCCCTTCACAACTTGATAAACTTTATAACTTGAAAAACTTTATGAACTTTATAACTTTATAACTTTATAACTTTATAACTCTATGAACTTCCCTTCACAACTTGATAAACTTTATAACTTGAAAAACTTTATAACTTGATAAACTTTACAACTTTATAACTCTATGAACTTCCCTTCACAACTTGATAAACTTTATAACTTGATAAACTTTATGAACTTTATAACTTTATAACTCTATGAACTTCCCTTCCCAACTATTCTAGTACCGCAATCTGGTTTTTGAAGTTCGGAAGCTTCGGTTATTACTGTTTCTCCGCCACCATTTTCTACAAAGTTAATGGCAGCAGAAATTTTTGGACCCATACTTCCGGCGGCGAATTCGCCATTATTCAAATATTCCTTCGCTTCATCAACGTCTATTTTATTAAGCGCCTTTTGATTTGGAGTATTAAAATTGATGAAAACTTTTGGCACATCTGTGATAATAAAAAATGCGTCAGCGCCGATTTTAGCGGCTAGCAGCGCTGATGCCAAATCTTTGTCAATAACCGCTTCAATTGCTTCAAGATAATTATTTTCGTGTCTGTAAATAGGTACACCGCCACCGCCAGCTGCAATTACAATATGTCCGCGGTTGGCAAGTTCTTTAACAATGTCTTGATTCATTATTTCGATCGGTTTGGGTGAAGCCACTACTCTACGCCAGCCTCTCTTTCGCGGATCCTCCTTGAAAATCCACTTATTCGCTTTAGTTAGAAGATCAGCTTCCTCTTTCAAATAAAAAGCGCCAATAGGTTTGGTTGGATTCTCAAACGCAGGATCATTTACGTCAACAAGAACTTGAGTAACTAATGTGACAACATTCTTATCCATATTCAAATCGTTTAGAACATTCCTCATTTGCCGTTCTATCATGTAACCGATTCCACCTTGGGAATCGGCTACACAAATATCTAAAGGCATTTTAGGAATTTTAAACTGGCTATATCCTGCTTCATTCCTAAGCAAAATATTTCCAACTTGCGGTCCGTTGCCATGCGTAATTACAATACTGTAACCGTTTTTTATTAATTCAACAACTTTAATACAAGTATCGTATGCATTTTTTTCTTGCTGTTCGATAGTTCCAAGCTCATTAGCACGAATAAGCGCATTTCCGCCAAATGCAACTACCGCAATTTTGCTCATAATAATCCTTTTGCCTTAAGAACAGTTTCCAATGTATTAGCGCCTATTTCTTGTAATTCATACATAACCCTGGTTGATGGTTTGTTGATTTTCAGTATCCTTCCCAAATCAATTGGAGTTCCAATAACTACTGAATCGCAATCCACATTGTTAATTGTATCCTCAAGATCTTTCATCTGATCTTCTCCATATCCCATTGCAGGAAGAAGTACGCCAATATTTGGATATTTTTTGAAAGTATCAGTTATAGATCCAACTGTAAAAGGTCTTGGATCAACAATTTCTTTAGCTCCTAGTTTTTGAGCGGCAACTGTTCCAGCGCCGAATTTCATATCACCGTGAGTTAAGGTTGGTCCGTCTTCTACAACGAGAACTCGCTTACCTCTAATAACTCCCGGATTATCAACTGTAAGTGGTGATGCGCCTTCAATTATCACAGCATTCGGATTAATTTTTTTAGAATTATTAATCACTTCAAGTATTGCAGCGCCGTCTGCAGAATCGATTTTGTTCACAACAACAGCATCTGCCATTCTAAGGGAAGTGTTCCCTGGATAATAAGTTAATTCGTGACCGGGTCTATGAGGATCAACGACTGTGAAAGTTACATCAGCTTTGTAGAACGACATATCATTATTACCGCCGTCCCATAAAATTACATCAGCTTCTTTTTCTGCTTCTCTTAAAATTGCTTCGTAATCAACACCCGCATAAATTACACCGCCAAGGGCAATATGTGGTTCGTACTCCTCAATTTCTTCGATTGTGCAATTATGTTTTTTAAGATCTTCCAGTTCGGCAAATCTTTGAACTTTTTGTTTAACCAGATCACCATAAGGCATGGGATGACGGATAGCAACTACTTTTTTACCGGCTTCCGTTAACAGTCTAACAATCTTTCTTGATGTTTGAGATTTTCCGCATCCGGTACGAACGGCTAAAACTGCAATAACCGGTTTTGAACTTTTTACCATTGTCTCTTCGCCGCCGAGAAGTCTGAAAGAACAGCCTGCAGCATTTACGATAGAGGCTTTTGTCATTACATAATTAAACGGAACATCGGAATATGAAAAGACAACTTCATGAACATCAAACCTTTTGATTAACTCAACTAGATCAGATTCCTCATATATTTTTATTCCTTTCGGATATAATTTCCCGGCAAGTTCAGCCGGATACATACGATCATCTATATTAGGAATTTGTGTTGCCGTGAATGCAACTACATTATAATCTTCGTTATTTCTAAAAAACACATTAAAGTTATGAAAATCGCGCCCTGCAGCGCCCATAATAAGTACATTTTTTCGTGTCATTAAAGACATCTCCTTTTTTATTCAACTGTAACACTTTTTGCTAAATTTCTTGGTTGATCTACGTTCAATCCTTTTTTTACTGCTATATGGTAAGCCAATAATTGAAGAGGAACCGCTGTAAGTATTGGCATTAACATTCTAATTGTATTAGGAATTTGAATTGTAAATTCCGCCATTTCATCCAAATGTGAATCGGATTCGGTTGTAATGGCAATAATCTTTCCGTTGCGCGCATTAACTTCTTCGATGTTGCTTAACACTTTATCGTAAACGGAATCCTTTGGAGCAATAAATACTGTCGGCATATTTTCATCAATCAACGCGATTGGACCGTGCTTCATCTCTGCCGCGGGATATCCTTCAGCATGGATGTATGAAATTTCCTTCAGCTTCAGCGCACCTTCTAACGCAACCGGAAAGTTGTATCCTCTTCCCAAATAAAGAAAATTCTTTGCGTTAACAAACTTTTCAGCAATTGCTTCTATGTGGTCATTTAATTCTAAAATCTGTGAGATTTTTTCGGGGATTAAATCCAATTCACGAATAATACTCTGTCCGTCGATAAGGCTTAAATTCCTCCTACGCGCAATTAGGATTGTTATGAGCGCGAGAACAACAAGCTGTGAAGTAAATGCCTTGGTTGAAGCAACGCCTATTTCCGGACCGGCATGGATATAAACCCCTGCTTTACTTTCTCTAGCGATGGAACTTCCAACTGCGTTACAAATTCCAAGAACAAGAGCGCCTCTTCTTTTTGCTTCTTTCATAGCTGCAAGCGTATCTGCAGTTTCTCCGCTTTGAGAGATAAATAGGATGGTATCTTTTTTTGTAACGATTGGATTCCTGTATCTGAATTCCGAAGCATACTCAACTTCTACGGGGATTCCTGTGAATTGTTCGAGCATGTATTCACCGACTAATCCCGCATGCCACGATGTACCGCACGCGCAGATTATTATTCTATCGGATTCAGCAATGCGCTGCTCATAACCAACTAAACCGCCTAGTTTTGAAGTGCCTTCTTCATATAACAATCTGCCTCTGAATGAATTTTTAACAGATTGCGGCTGCTCCATAATTTCTTTCAGCATGAAATGTTTGTAATCGCCTCTGCTTATTTCATTTAGTTCAATGGTAACTTCTTCAATCTCTTTCTGAATTAATTCATCGTCAATAGTTTTTGCTTCGAATCTATCCTTATAAACTGCGGCAACTTCGCCATCTTCTAAGTAAACTACCTGACTTGTATGAGCGATTAATGCGTTTACATCCGAAGCAATAAAATTTTCATTGTCACCGATTCCTATAACGAGCGGAGAACCTTTTTTGGCAACTACAATTTTATCTGGTTCATTCAAATATCCAACCGCTATGCCGTATGTTCCTTGAACTTCATTTAGAGCATAGCGCACTGCTTCTAATAGATTATTTCCTTTTTTAAGAAATCTGTCGATCAAATGAACAAGCACTTCAGAATCTGTTTCACTCCTAAACTCATATCCTTTGCTCTGTAATTCTTTTTTAAGAACAGTGAAGTTTTCGATTATACCATTATGAATAAGAAATAATGTATTATCTCCATTGAAGTGAGGATGCGCATTAATTTCATTCGGCTCGCCATGCGTTGCCCATCTTGTATGCGCGATTCCGAAAGGAGAACTTATATAATTCTTCTTAATTTTATCTTCTAAGACAGAAACTTTTCCTTTGCTCTTTATTACCTTGCATGTGTTGTCTATAATAACGCCAACCCCTGCAGAATCATATCCTCTATATTCTAATCTTTTTAAACCTTCTATTAGTATTGGTATGGAGTTTCGTTCTCCAATATATCCTACGATACCACACATAATGGCTCCTTTAAAATGTAAATTTTGAAATGAAGTTAAAGATAACGAAGGTTAATGATCAGGACAAGGTCTAAGGAGTAGAGGATTGAATTCTTGTGAGTTGTATTGCATTATTTTATTTGTAGTGCTCATCAAAATTATGCTTTCAATTATTGGATCTATTAATAATTTCTGACGTGTAAATTTAGGAAATTTTATTCATATATCAAGGTAATAGATCGCTATTCTTAATACGCCCCAACTTTAATAGTATCATAACCGTATTTATCGCGGATTTTTGTTATTGCTCTTAACATTCTCTTTCTAATATTTTCATGAAGATCGAACAAATCTTCTTGATCATAAAAATCATTGAATTTTGTCAAATGGATTCCAATCAATCTTGTTGCAACTCTTCGTGTATATGCTTTGCGTAAAATATCTAAAGCTGTATCAAAAATTACTTTATCATCATCGGTTGGTTTAATTGTTTTTGCTCTTGTTATAGTTACAAAATCCGAATACCGCAGCTTGATGCTGATTGTTGAAACCTGCCAATTATTATTTCTTAAAGCTTGGCAAACTTTTCCAGTGAGTTTGAATAATACTTCTTCAACTTTGTGTTTATCCATCTCGTCTTTACCGAATGTTCTTTCGTGCGAAATGCTTTTTCTATCTTGCGGCGTTGAAAGAAAATCCGAACCTTCTCCGTGCGCCTTTTTCCAAATTAATGAGCCGTACTTTCCAAAAGCGGCGTTAAAATATTCTTCGGGCACTTTTGTTAAATCACCAATTTTATAAAATCCTCTGCTGATCAGCGATTTATACATTTCTTTTCCAATTCCGGGAATGGCGCTGATTGACATTGGAGCTAAAAACTCTTTTTCCATTTCGGGAATAACGTATGTAATTCCCTGCGGTTTCATACAATCGGAAGCAATTTTTGCAATTGTTTTATTCCGTCCTATGCCTATTGAGCAAGGAAGATTTAATTTTTTCCAGATCACGTTTTGCAGTTTTGAAGCGAACATGAACAACGAACCGTAAATATTAGTGCATCCGGTAAAATCTAAATAAAATTCGTCTATGGAAGCCTGTTCCAGCATTGGAGCGTACTCGGTTAAGATATGTCTCACCGCTCTAGAAAACCTTGCGTACTCCTCGTGATGTCCATGAATATAAATACCATGCGGACATAATTTGTAAGCCTGTCTTATCGGCATAGCGGAATGTAATCCGTATTCTCTAGCTTCATAGGAACACGCAGCTACTACTCCCCTGCCGAAAGATGGATTAGCTCCAACAATTACGGGTTTATTGCGTAGAGATGGGTCAAGTATTCTTTCCACCGACACAAAAAATGCATCGAGGTCTAAATGAAATATTGTTCGCATATTATGTTTGTTGTGAATGATCTTAGTGTTAATGAGTGTTGAGTCAGAATTATTGTTTTGCCACGAATTACACGAATTTACACTAATTCTCTTCGTAATGATTTGTGTAAAAAGTGGAAGATTAAAAATATCACTAGCCACTAATTTCACGAATCTTCACTAATAGCCTTCGTATCAATTAGTATAACTTGTCACCTTCTGATTAAATCGTAGCGAATCTAAAAAATGATTTGCCACTAATTTCACGAATCTTCACCGATAACCTCCGTGTCAATTAGTGTAATTAGTGGCAGATTTGAAGTACGATTACAATCTGTTGTACATCTGAACAGCCATTTCCTGAAGTTCTTTTTTAAGTTCTGCAGGCAGTACTACTTTGTCATAGTACTTGTCGTCTTTCCTCTTTTCCTGAGGTACGCCAACAAACATACCATTTTGACCTTCGACGATCGTCAGCCCTTTAATAACAATAGCCTCTTGAGTTTCGAGATCGAAAAATGCTTTTGTTTTGCCTTTACCATTGAACGGGTTCATTCTCAATATTTTCACAGCCCCACCTTTTAATTAGTTTTACATTTTATTTAATAGGGAAAAATCCCTTTTCAATTCATGTTTTTAAAGAAAAAATACCTAGAACGCGCGATACCAATAGTTTGATCTGGAATTATTTGCAACATATTCTATTCAATTATAAAAATCAATATATTTTTTCAAAATATTTTTTTTTATTTCACAACCATGTAATTAGTTTTTTGCAAAATCTTTTAATCTTGGATGAGTATCCGTAATAGTTTTTGGCATATTTATTTTGATATTATCCTGCAGCAGGCTCATCAATTCAAATGCATTTGCAACTGCATCAGCCTGGGGATGGTTATTCATTATCACAAAAACTTTTTTCACTTTATCGTAAATCTCTTTCAGTTTTTGATTAATCTCTACAAGTTCTCCCGGCGAATAAAAATATTTATACCTCGCATTTTGTTCATCATAGGATTGTTGCTTGCCATAATTGCCTATAGATTCTTTCCATGCATCTTCATTTCTGCCATGAAATCTTAGATAAGCTTTTTGATTGCCTGCAACGGGTTCAAACGGAATTGCTTCTCCAATCTGAGGCTGATCAATTGTACAAAATGTAATTGATTTTGCTTTTTTATTATGCCACGATTTATGCCTTACTTCAACATATTTGTCGTATCCATCGAATATTTGGATTAATTTTCTGAGGTGTTCAATATTAGTATCGTTGCAATCAAAAGAATATGGAAACTGAATTAACAAACCGCCAAGCCGTTCAGAATCTTTCAGCAAATCGAGATTACTTGTGAACGATTTAATTTGCGCCGGATTAAATTTTCTTTTATGCGTAAAATCTTGATGCAGCTTAAGTGAAAAAATAAAATCATCTTTGAATTCAACTTTGCGAATCCATGATTCCACTACTCTTTGATTTATATACGTGTAATACGAAGCATTAACCTCAACAATATTAAAATACTCTGCATAGAATTGAAGCCAGTCAAAATCCTTGGACTGCTGCTTTGGATAAAAATTAGGCACCCAGTCTTTATAAGACCAGCCCGCAGTGCCGATGTAAAGTTGAGGAGTTTTCAAAATTATTTTAACGCAGATTAATTTTGATAAAAAAGATGCGCCGGTTATTCACCAATAATCGTAACAACTATTTGTCTCGACCCACCGTAATCTCTATGCTCACCCAAATAGATGCCCTGCCAAGTGCCAAGATTTAATTTGCCTTCCGTCACGGGAATTGTTAAAAATTGTCCGAGAACACTTGACTTAATATGAGCCGGCATATCATCAGAACCTTCGAATGTATGAGTATAATGATGAGCATTTTCGGGAATTATTTTATTGAGATGCGTCTCCATATCTTCCCGAACATCCGGCGATACATTCTCGTTTATTGTTAATGATGCAGATGTATGCTTAATAAATATATTTACAATCCCCGCTTCAATCTCAGTTATTTCGGGAATCTGATTAAGTATCTCGCTAGTAACTATGTGAAAACCGCGAGGTTTGGGTTTTAATCCTATTTCTTTTTGAATGACCATTGAATTAATAGTTAGACAAAGTGTATTGAATAATTTGCTCGAGTTCTTTTTTAGTTTCTGATTCCCCGCCATAAACAAATGTTGAGGTTATGTATTCCCAATCCTCTTTTGAAAGACCGTACAATTCCTTTGCAATAAATATTTCAATATCTCCGCGTAGTTTTATAGGGTCTATTTTCTTTTCAGGTTCAACGCCGAGTTCTTTCATCAACGGTTTATATTTTCTTTTGTCGTTTATGTGATAGAGAAGCTGCGCCCCTTTTTCCACAAGAACCTGACGATGAGTTTCTGTTATTTCAGGAATTGGCAGTTCGTAAATGAAATAGAAACTGGCGTGTGATGTAATCTTGCTACGCAGATAATAATTCAGTACAAATGAATTAAATAATCCCATAATTATGATTAGATTAAAATTCTCTAATGAGCTTTGATTTAATTGGTCTTCCTTCAATTCATAATCAAATCGTTTTATGTAATTCAAAGTATTGCCTAAGAAGGCGTTAGGGTGAATAATCGAAGCAATTAATGTGCGCTCATTTGTTGAACTTGCAACGTCTCGATATGCTAATCTATAATTTTTAAAGTCCAGCGAAATTTCGTCTGTATTAATTTGAGTATCTTCAGATTGATAAATTCTATTTATTTTTTTTATTTCCTTATCATAAAGCACAGTTTCAATTTGCTGCTTATCGATATAATATCTTGGCTTGTCGTAATAAGAATTATACTGATGGATCATCTTTCCTTCGTATAAAGGAACAAATTGCGAGCTAACTTTATACTTTTCAATTACATCTTCCTTATAAAAATAACTGCTATCATTAGTCATATGAAACTCGGTGCTTAACTTATAGTCCAAATCTAAAAATAATTTATAGTCGCTCCTTATTTTAAGACCTAATTCATAATCCCTTTTGTCTCTAAATTCCATAAACGAAATATTACTTGGTGAGAATTTTTTAATCATCTCGAGATTATATGTTATAACTTCTTTGCTCTCAAGTTCAGAAGGATCAGTCATATAAAAACGTGCATTAAAGGACGTAAATGGATGAGCCTTAACATTATTAACACTCATGATGCTGAATTTAAATTGAGGATGAACATCTACGAACAATTTTGTTCGATAGGTATCTCCATTCTGCTCAACTACATATCCTTTATTTTCAAATGAGTCAATTTCATGAAGAGAAAAAGAATCTGTGATTAATTTTCTTAATTCTGTGCATCCCTTATCTGTTTGGATTCCAGATGGAACTAACAGGCTCATTCTTCCCTGCTTCCTCAATAGTTCAAGATCTTTCTCAAAAAATAGTTTGTAATAGTTTGGGTCCCCGATTCCTTGATATTTGAGACGGTGTTTTAAATATTGGTTATAGTTTTTATAAAAACCTTTGTAGACATTCCAATCTGAAGCAAACTCTGGATTAGTTTCCAATTCATTCGCAAACCAATCTTTAAAATCCAAAATATCGAGAGAATATTTTGCTTTTTTAGCAAACTCCTTTTCAAAAGGTTTTACAGCTTCCCAAGGCGGGTTTCCTATTACACCATGAAAGCCTCTTTCTTCTTCTGTAAAAGGATTGCCTTCATTATCGAAATAAGCTGAAAAGAATTCAAGACAGATAAAAACCGGTTTTTCAATTTCCGGCAGCTCTTGTTTCAGTTTTTCAAAAATGTTCTGTTTTATTTTTAATGCATCACTAATTTCATCCGGCATAAAAGGATTAGAAATATAATTGTTTCTAATTTTGTGTAATTGTTTCAACTCATCTTTGAATTCAGTGCTAAGAATTTCAATTTCTTTTTCGGCGGTTAAATCGGCTAAACTATCGCCTCTAACAAAATTCAATTCCAAATTTGGTAGAATATGGCTGCTTTCCCCGTTAAGTTTTTTGTAATTATAAATTCGCGGATTAAGCTTTATAGCCTCTTTCCAGATATTTGTTTTAGCTGTTTCAAGCGCTCTTTCGTCAATATCGGCGGCGTAAATATGCCGCAAAATAATCTTTGAGATTAATTTAATGTGGTTATCAAAATTATGCTTAGCTCTAAATTCTTTTGTGGCAGCAAAACTTGCCGGTAAATCGAACAGAGTTTCGCCGCTTATACTTACAACCCATTTAATTTTGTCATCGATGCGTAAATAGAATTGATATATTTCTCTAAGCACTTTAATCAAAAAACTTCCGCTTCCGGAAGCAGTGTCTATAATTTTAATTTCGTAAAGTTTGGCTAAAAGTTCATCGGCTTTATCATACTCCACAACATCTTTATCAACCAACTTTTCAATTTCTTCTACCAGAGGCTCAAACAAATACTGAACAAGTCCTTTGGACATATATTCTGTGATTTCCCGGGGCGTATAAAATATTCCCGAATCTTTTCTATTTTCGGCAATGAATGTCTCGTAAGCTTTACCGAAAACGTCCTCATCAATCCAGCGATAATTATAATGCAGCATACCCCTGCCGTGCGTTCTATTCCATGCATCAAGCCCCAGGGTAGTTTCAAAAATCAATAAAAATTTGTCCGTATTGCTTTTTTCTTTAACAACATAATCCCAAAATTTTTCTTTAAATAATTCGGTATCGTAGAAATAATCGAAATACTCTTCCAGTTCATTAAAAAAAGTGGTTAGAATTCTTTCACTTCCCTTTGCTTCCCATTTGTCCTTTTTATTTTTGTATTCATCAACAAGATGGTTGAATTGAATTAATCCCAAATCATCAAGCGTTCGGATAAAAATTATTTTGTTCAACAGAAGCACAATTAATTCTTCTTTAGAAAACTTACCGTTAGGAAGTATTTCAATTTTACGAAATTCATTGTACCATGTTTTCAGATCAGCAAAAAAAGATTTATCCAAATCGATTTTAATATGCTGGTCTTCAATTCTTCTAATTGTATCCCACAAATTGCCTTGATACTCTAAAAAAGTAGATAGCAGTTCTGTGAATAAAAGCTCTTTGAAAGGTTCGAAATCTATAATCGCATTTCTGCTGAAAAGAAACGCTTCTCTAAGATTTGTTAGAATAACATATTCATTATTCTTAAGATATTTTAGAATTTGCTCTTTGTGCTCGCTAAACTCCAGTTTATCGGGTTTAAGTATTTCTTTTGATTTTATCAGTTTGAAAAGCGGCTTAAGTTCAATAAGAATAGGGTTTCCCCCGCTTTCACGAATGGCAAAATCCACAAAACCGGTTCCAATATTAACTTCGTGAAAAGTATCATATTTTAATACGTCCTTTATAATTGTATTGAAAAGTTCGTGTGAGGCAGATTCCGGTTTAACCTGAATTTGCAGTGATTTTAAGTACTGTTGGATAGGTTCATACTTATAGTCTTTGCCTACTTCATCAAAATTTTTGACATCGATTTTTTCGCTTGAGATTAGCTTTTCTAATTCTGCGATTATGGATTTTGGAGATCTTATCATAACTTTTATTTTATTCTAAATTGGTTCTAAAAATAATATCATTGATTCAAAATAGCATGAATAAATTCATGGAATATTCAAATTACTCTAAATGATATCTCATAATGGGTCTAGTTTTGGATCTTCGAGCGACTTCTTTAAATCCTGCTTTCAGAAAAGCGGACGGAATTCCCGTCCATGCAAAAGCAGCAGGTATGTTTTCCGAATATGGTTCAACGGGATATCCTTCAACAATTTTAGCTTCTTTCGACTTTGCGAATTCAACTGCGGCTTTAAGCATTAAGCTGGAGAGTCCTATTTTTCTAAAATTTTTTGCCATAAAAAGACAAGTAACAGACCAAACTGGTTCGTCATTAACCGGTTTAAGAACACGTGAATTTTTCAATTTAATAAAATCTTCCCGCGGAGCTACCGAACACCAGCCAACAGGTTCGCTGTTAATATATCCGATGATTCCAATTGTTTTATTTTCTTTTACGAGTGATTTCATAGCGTTTTTATTGCCGTCTCCTTTTTGCTTTTCAAAATCGGCATTCTTCAACCGCCACGCCATACACCAGCATCCGCCGCACGCTCCCCGCAATCCGAATAATTTTTCAAAATCTTTCCAGGTCGCTGATGTTAGTTCTTTAGTTATCACTTTTATTCCTTATTCAATTGCACACTAATAAACATAAAATCCGTTCAATTCTTCAAAATAAGTCCATCTGCATTTCAAAACTAGAAAATTCTCTTTCGTGTTTTAAGAGCCATTCTTTTCTCCATAAGCCGCCGGCATAACCAATTAATTCTCCATTACTGCCAATTACTCTATGGCAAGGAACAATAATAGAAATTTGATTTTTACCGTTAGCACTTCCTACGGCTCTTATTTTATTTGCATCTCCCAAATTCTTAGCCATATCTAAATATGATTTTGTCTTCCCAAATGGAATATTCAATAATTCATTCCATACTTCTTTTTGAAATTCAGTGCCTTCCTGATCAATTGATACGGTGAATTCTTTTCTCTTGCCTGAAAAATATTCATTTAATTCTTTTTTGCACTGGTGTAAAACATCGTTAGAACTTTCAGGTTCCAATTCGGTATCATCGAACACAAAAAGAATTGAGTTTACCGCAATATTATCGGCAGTTATTTTTATTTGACCGATTGGTGAGCCGGAGTATAAAACAAATTTGTCATTCATTCAAGTTTATCCACTAATACTGTTGGTGTTGATTGTAAAGAATTTATA
>JAHJTX010000264.1 GCA_018829545.1 Bacteroidota bacterium
ACTTACACATATAAAAAATAGAGACATTCTTGTTAGTACAATTGCCGCGACACTAGTTGGAACAATTACTTTTATTGCTAGAATGGCTGGGTTTGCCGCCATGTTTGGTGGAAGAAGCAGAGACGATGATGGAGGTGGAATTAAGGATTTGCTGCTTTTAATTCTTGCCCCGATTGCGGCTGTTCTTATTCAATTGGCAATTTCGAGAAGCAGAGAATTTTTGGCAGATGAAGGTGGCGCTGAAATTTCGGAAAAGCCGCGTGGATTGGCATCTGCTCTGAATAAACTTACTTTGACAAATAAGCAAATTCCAATGAAAAATGCGGAAGGCGCCACAGCTCACATGTTTATTGTGAATCCATTGAGCGGAAGATCCTTTGCAAAATTATTTTCAACTCATCCCGCTGTAGAAGAAAGAATTAAGCGATTAGAAGAAATTGCACAAGGACGAAGATAATTTTTTGAGCTGTTTTTAATAGTTCTAATCGTTAGTTTTTATTGGGGAATAAGTCTAAAACAATATGATGAAAATAAAAATCATAATTACGTCTGCTTTGTTCTTCGTTTGTTTGATAATTACAAACGCTCAGACGGATAGTAACCTGAATGAATTATATAAGTTAATTGATTCTTCCGTTCAGCAGTTAATTGATAAAATTGAGTTTGGTAAATCCGAATACGGATTGAGCCTAACTTCGCTGCCGGAGTATAAATCACTTGAGGACAGAGTTTACACTTCCTTTTCGAAGGGAAAATTTGCGGTCAATTTAACCGACTCTTCCAAAACCGATAGAATTGAGTTTGGAATAAAATCTGCAAAAGTAAATTATTCGGAATTATTTAGAGATGGATTTTTCGGTTCATATAAAACTACAAGGGAAATTCATCTAAATACATTAATCACAATTGTGGAAGATAACAAAATTGCTTTCTCGGAAAGTTTTAACGCAAATTTTACAGACACCGTTGACTATGATGAAATTAGGAATTTGGAAACAGCATCCCTTCCGTTTACAAAAAGCAAATTGCCGGAAGAACCCCTGTTTCCAGGATTGATTGAACCTGCAATTGCAATTGGCGCTATTGCAGTTTCGGTATTTCTTTTATTCAGTGTACGCAGTAAATAATTAATCGCCGAATCTTGGATTTACAATATTGTTGTAGATCGATCCGAAAGAATAAGAAAAGCCAAAAGAGCCCCAAAATTCAAATTGAGTTTCTAGCTCTCTGCGTTGAAGAAGAACTTCTTCTAAACTCACATCTCGTTTAGGAAGTGCAATTTGATCATGAATTGCAGAAATTCCGCCGTCGAACTCTAAAGACAATCCCTTATAAATATTTACCGTTACTTCCGATTCAATTTCTATGTGGTTAAGTGTAAAATCGTGAAAGTAACTTGATCCTGAGATTGATGTGCTTACATTTCCCCACGGTTGGATCAATTCAAGGGTTGCAGAGATCGATTGCCGGAAAAGTGTTTCCCGGAGTTTAAGGTAAATTGTTTCCTCTAAATAATTATTATGCTTTGCCCAAATTATATAATTTAATCGCAATTGTTTATGTGTGCTCTCAGAATAAGGGAAAATGTTATACTCAATACCCGATGCTACTTCGGCAGCAAATTCAATATTTCTATAACTGGATGAGTTAAGATTATTCAATACACCAACAGACCAGTTGCTACCTAAAGATTTAACTATGCTCGATTCCCAACTGTATGATCTTCTAATGTTTTTAATCATTTCGTCTTCGTAGTCATAACGGCTCTCGTTATAGTCGCTGTTCAGCGATAAATGTATTTTCCATTCTTCTGTTACGCGGGATGCAGATAAAGACGACCGAGTATTAACATAGCTTGAAGACTCTTCTCCTCTCATGAATCCATGAAGACTTACACGATAAACCCAAAAATCCCAATCATCGGTTGATTTATCTTCTTCCTTTGTTTCATCAATGTACTTGATGGATAATTTTTTAGCTATGGGTGAATCAATAATATATCTAAGCAGACCGAGCTTAAAGGTGTTCACTAATTTTATTCTCTCGGTGTCTTCTGTGTCTGTCTGATCTTCAAAAAATTTGAGAGTATCATTAATACCTTCAAATCTATTTTGCCCCAAAAAAGTTAATGTGAATTCACGGCCCAGCCCGCCGGTGTGCTGCGATGAAGTAAAAATGTGAACATCTGCGTCTTTTCTATCGCGTACAAAGTTTACAAAATTAACTTCCTTCTTTACGAAATCAATATCGCATCTCTGGCAGTCAAAATAAATGTTTGGAGCGTCTTTAATAATGCTTCCGTTTTGTGCAATTGAAGATGTTGATAGAGTTATCAATAAAATAAAGCTAATAGCAACAAATATTTTGTTCAACTGTAGTCTCCACAAGAGTTATTCAATTTTGAACTTATTTAATAATTATCATTTTCTTAACTATTTGGTTCACACCGGAATTCAATTTATAATAATATGTTCCGCTTGATAGACTTGAGCCGTCAAATACAACCTCATATGTTCCAGGTGCTTTTTGTTCATCTACGAGCGTTTGAATTTCTCTGCCGAGAATGTCATAAACAATTATTCGTACGCTTAAAGATGTTGCTCGCAACGTCTTCATGGAAGGTATTGAATACTTAATTGTTGTGCTTGGATTAAACGGATTAGGATAATTCTGGAACAATTCAAATTTAGTTGGCATCGAGGCAACAGATGTGTTAATTCCCAATACGATATCTGTTTGGAAATCGTCTATTAAAATACTTCCAAAATTTTCACTGGAAAAATCAGATTCAATTGCAATTCCAATAAAGTTAATTAACGGCTCCACAGTGTAATCCTTTGGAAGAATGTTAATTAATTTCCATCCTGTATAACCAATTGAATCGGCAAAAACTTTTATTACCTCGCCCGCATTTGTTTCAAAATATAAATGAATTTTGTTGCAGCTTAAATCGCCGTAAAGCCAGAAGCCAAAATTAGACGAGGCGGTTACATTATCGAGCGGTTTAGAAACGAATAAAATTCCTTGATCAGAAGCGAACTCATACTTAATCTCACATGAATTATTGCCGGATATTTTCTTTGTGGAATTCAGAGAGATATCAGTTTGCTCATAATTTACATTCGAATTAAATATGTTGATTTCGGAGATACTCCAATCGGAGATTGTTTCAACGGAATCGATAATAATTCCTGTTTCATATTTATTATGCGAAATAGAAAAAACAATAATTTTTTGATTGCCAAAATCTAATTTGTGAACATCTTTTATTCCTGGTTTTAAAGTAATTCTATATTGTTTACCGGTTTGCAAAGGATTTCTGGGTTCGAACTTAAGCCAGCCTAAATTGTACACTGATCTATCAACAATAATATCAACGGGATTATTTTCTGAATCTGTAAACAAAACATTTCCCGGAAGAGATGTCTGGTCAAGCGGTCCATCCATTTTAATCAGCACGTCAAATTGCTTTGAATCTACAACTGAATTTTCTTTTGGGAAATAATTGTCAATCAAAAGATTAACACGCTTAGTTGTGAAGCAGGTTATAAACTTCTCTTTGAGTTTCATCCCACTGATGTCTTCAGCGCTAGTGTCAATTTCAACAAAATACAGAGTCTTACCCTTTAATTCAGAGCCGGTTAAAGTGAGAGTCTTTGAATCGGAACTCCAATTGATTTGATAAATGCAACTGGGAGACACGCTGATAGAATTCTCCACGCTTTCTTTATTCATCGGCTTATTAAATGTAAGCTCAATATTAGCGTTTAGTTCAATATCTACGGCATTATTTTGAGGTACGCAATTAGCAATGGATGTGGGAGTTTTAATGACAATCAAATTATCAAAGTAAAGTTTGCCCGTATTGATGCCGCCACTACTCTGCCTTATTGCAACGCAATTGAAGGTTTTAATTGAGTTGTTAATTTCACTAACAGGAATGTCAATAAATTTCCATCCGGACCAGTTAATTTGCTTTTCCAGATATTTGGAGATAGCTCCGTTTGCATCGCTTATCCAAAATTCTAAATTGTTTTTGTTGTTATCGCCAAAGACCCAAAGTCCAACGGATAAAAATTCATCGCTTCCAAAATTTGGTTCGGGATTAAATAAAATGCGGCAGTAGCCCTGGCTGGAAGTATTAAATTTATAATCGAGTTTTGCCGAAGTAAAACCATCGTGACTTTTTTCGCCGCTCAAAGACAATTTTGTATAAGAATTATCAACTCCCGAATAAAGCAGACTATAACCGCTCGTGTATTCAAAATCGTTAAGAACTTCACCTGTAATTTCCCGTTCCCTTTCAGTAAAGAATTCAATTTTTTGCTCATCAGCAAAAGCTAAACCGTCAACATCCATAATTCCATTTTTAACTGTAAAGGAATATTTCTTTTCCGGCTGTAAATCAGTCCTTGGTATGATAATTACTTTGCCTTCTTGAGAGAATGAAAAATCAACAGTGAAATCAATCTCTTCAAGCGATTCATCAGTTAAGTAAAATTTATCAACAAAGGAATTTGAATCAAGTTCACCGTAAAACTGGAGACAAATTTCAGCGCTGATGCTCACATCGCTTTGATTGTTCTGCGGATACGATGAAACTAGCGGAAGAGTAATATTGTATCTTGCAGTAACAGCCCAAACAACAGGAGTAACTTTTATATGACCGGTATTTGCATCCGCCCAATCATAAATTGCATTTTTCCCGTTATAAATTGCGCCATAACTGCCTGCGTTTTTATCGCCATAAGGGTCGTTAAAATAAAGCGAGTGTTGATCTCCGTATTGCTTAATTGCAAGCACAATGTGTGAGCTTGTTAAACTTGTCGTGCAAAGAATATGCGGATAACCCAAATTAATTTCGTTCATTACTTTTGACCAAGTTACGTTATCCGTTCTTGATGCTTCAACGCCGTGCTTTCCCAAAAAGGAAACTGTGTTGCTGTATGGACTTCCGTTATTCCACATAAAACCGTGCGCGCCTGTATAAAATCCCGGATTGCTGGGCGGCGTAATATTAAAACCAGAAAAAGTAAAGCCATTGTGGGTATAAGAATCGGAAAGGTAAATGCCGTAATTGCTGACGTGACCGTAAGTTGTTATTGGTTTGGGGAGCAAAATTTTATACGAGGCAAGAACCTGCATTGCGCTGGTTGCGCCACAGCAAAGATAACCCTGATGCCTGCCATTTACCGGATCCTTTGTCCATGAACCGCTGTCCCGGCTGTCGAAAACCTGATGTATATGAACCCAGTCTATTTCATTAATTGATTTTTTTTTAAGACTTTCTTTTGCTTTTAATTCATAGAAATAGACAGGAAGAGGTTGATGCATTTTATATAAAAGCTGTTCGTCAGAATTCCCCGAAATGTTTTTTCTGTGCAATTCCCGTGTATTGAAAGTATGGAATAAAACTTCATCATTATTTGAGAAGCTGGCGTCCATTTCAAAAACTGCGGGAGATAAGGTTAAATTTTTCTCTTCGCGGCTCGCAACATTAAAAATATAAATGTCAGACTCAATGAGTTCATAAGTGTAAAAATCAATTTTACGTTTGTGATAAACAATATTTTTTGAATCACTCGACCACCTTGCATTTTCGCCGTCATCAATCTTAAAAAACTCTTTACTTTGATCGTGATAAATAAACAATTGCGCGTTTACAGATTCACAAATGATGTACTCGCCATTTGGAGACCACTTCGCATTATAATAACCGTTTTGATTATCGGTTATCATCTCTCTTACTTCAGTGTAAAGATTGTGTTTCCAGAGTTGATCGTCATTGTCTTTGAATATTACAAAATTACCATCCGGCGAAATTGGGGCTCTATTAGAAAACAAACCAAGATTGAATGATGATCTCTTTCCATCTTTAATAATTACTAAACTTTGTTCGTAGGTGAATGCTATTGCTCCGTCATAGGAAAACGAAACCTGCCCGGCCTTACTTGTAGGTTCTGCGAGAAGCTGTATTTGATTTGTTTTAAGATTATAAATTGCCGGGGTTTGAAGCTGAGTATTTTCATCGATCTTTTTAAAGCCGATAAGCGACATATCTTTGGAAAAAGATAAATACCTTCCGCACCCAGGCGAATTTGTAAGCACAGTTAGCATACTGCCATCCAACAAATAAATTGCAGATTCGTATTCATCTGTTAAAACAATGCCAAAGGGAGTTTCTACCGGATTGATAAAATATCCCGCCTCAACTTTATGCGATTGTGACCTGCCGATTGTTGACGTTACAAAGATCACAATTAATATATACTTATAAAGTTTTCTTACTGCCATTACGTTATTCCCGAAAAAATCATTTTAGCCAGTAGGAAATTCCCAAATGGAAATTTGAACGCTCTAAATATATGGTTTACAGTAAATAAATTCAGAATTATTCAGCGGTAAATAGGATTTTTTCTATGTTGTTACCAAGAAGATTTACAGCATTCTTAAAAAACAAAATTGGTTTGTATTCAGTATCTTAAGCAGTATTTTTTGGATGCAATCTACAAGAAACAAAGTGAATAAAATGAAAACAAACATGAAGTATTTTCTGAAAAGAACATTATTAGTTTTAATTCTATTGTTATTTAGCGCGGCAATTGTCCCGGCTCCTGAAGAAGGAATGTACCCTTTGAGTGAAATAAGCAAGATTGATTTAGTGAAAGCGGGATTAAAAATTTCTCCAACTGAGGTTTATAATCCGGATGGTATTAGCTTAATTGATGCGTTGGTAAAGGTTGGCGGATGCACCGGTTCGTTCGTTTCGGAAAAGGGATTGATAATCACAAATCATCATTGTGCTTTCGGGGCAATAAGCAGAGCTAGTTCCGAAGAAAAGAATTACCTCGAAAACGGATTTCTTGCCGAGAACTATGAAGATGAAATTCCAGCTAAAGGATATAAGTGCAGAATTACGGAATCGTATGAGGATGTGTCGGATAAAGTACTTTCCGCCGTTCGTGGTATTGATGATTTGGCAGAACGCGCCAAAGGAATCTCAAAGAAGATGCAGGAAATTGGTAACGAAGCGACAGACGACAGAAACTCGATTGAAGGCAGCGTTTCAGAAATGTTCGCGGGGCAAACTTACATTTTATTCAAATACAGAATAATTGAGGATGTTAGAATTGTTTATGCGCCGCCAAGATCAATTGGAGAGTTCGGCGGGGAAACAGATAATTGGGTTTGGCCAAGACACACCGGCGATTTTACTTTTATGCGGGCTTATACAGCTCCCGCTGGAAGTTCGGCTGAGTATTCTGAAGATAATGTGCCTTTTGTACCAAAGAAATATTTAAAAGTAAATCCAAACGGCGTTGAAGAAAATGATTTCGTTTTCATTTTGGGTTATCCGGGTAGAACATTCAGAAATTATTCATCACACTTTATCAACTATCAATTAGAATATCAGCTTCCATATATCTCCGAATTATATTCATGGATGATCGATCAGTTGGAAGAGGTTAGCGCAAACGATGAATCTCTAAAATTGAAGTTTGCTTCTCCAATTAAGGGATTGGCAAACACAATGAAAAATTATAAAGGCAAGTTAAAAGGATTGCAAAAACTGGATTTGAGACAGAAAAAAAGAAACGAAGAATTGGTGATGCAAGAATTTGTTATGAGTAACGCCGAACTTTCAGATAAATATTCCGGATTATTCATAGAGTTGGATAATACTTACGAAAAAATGTACGGCTATTCTTATGCAAATATGTGGTACGATAGATTTAAGAGACTCTCTACAGTTTATGCTTTGTCCAATTTTATTATTGATTATGCTGAACAGAATGCGCTGCCGGATGATGAAAGGAAGAATGCCTTTAAAGGAAAAAATATATTGGCAAGTTTTGAAAGATTGATGCAAGCTTATTTAACATATAATGAAATAATCGAAAAAAGAGTCTGGAAAAAAATGTTTGCCGATGCTTCCGGTTTTAAAGACGACTCAAAAATTCAATTTGTTCAGCAATTCGATTTTATTAAAATCGATGAATTCGTTGATAAACTAATTAATAACACAATTGTGCTGAATAAAGAAGAATTTATCGGCTTAAAAGAGAAACCCTCTGAAGAACTTGTCAGACTGAATGATCCGGCAATTAATCTTGTTTTAGAATTAAGAAAACAGGATAAAGAAATAGAAAAAGTGTTTGATGAAATAGAAGGCTCTTTAAGCGTACTCTCTCCCAAATACGTGGATGTAAAAAGCCGCTGGAACAAAACATCTTTTATACCCGATGCGAACGGTACTTTGAGATTAACTTATGGATTTGTTAAAGGCTATTCTCCGCAAGATGCAGTTTACTACGAACCCTTCACAACATTAAGCGGAATTATAGAAAAAAGTATTCTCGGCGGCGATTATGCGGTTCCCGATAAATTAAAAACACTTTATTACGAAAAAGATTTTGGGAAATTCTATAACGAAAAAATTGAAGGAGTTCCGGTTGGACTTTTGTATAATATGGACACAACCGGCGGAAACTCCGGAAGCCCAATCTTGAACGCATTCGGAGAATTGGTTGGAGTAAACTTCGACAGAGCTTATGAAGCAACTATTAATGATTTTGCCTGGGACGAATCGTACAGCCGTTCAATTGGCGTTGACATAAGATATGTTTTATGGGTTACCCAAAAGGTTGGGGGAGCAAATTATTTATTGGAAGAAATGGGAATTTAATGCACTGTACAAGGACAAATTTTGGCGAAGCATAATTTAAAACGGTTAAAAAAAGAATTAAAATTAATAGACGTATACGTAATAGCGACCGGCACTACGTTAAGCGCAGGGTTTTTTATTCTGCCCGGATTAGCCGCCCAACAGGCTGGCTCTGCTTTCATACTTTCTTATATAATTGCTGCAGTTGCGCTGATACCCGCAGTTTTTAGTATAATAGAATTAGCAACCGCTATGCCCCGTGCTGGCGGAGTTTATTATTTTTTGGATCGGTCCCTCGGACCTCTCGTAGGAACTATCGGCGGTATCGGCACCTGGATGGCTCTAATATTAAAAGTTGCATTTGCACTAATAGGAATTGGAGCTTATTGCAAATTGTTTTTTCCTGAAATTGAGATTACTCCAATCGCAATTGGCATTTCGTTTGTGCTTGGATTAATTAGCTTACTCGGCGCAAAAAAAACGGGCGGGTTTCAGATTATTTTAGTTTTAGGATTGATTGTGATTCTAGCGCTGTTCATCTCATTCGGAATTCCAGAAATTCAATTTGCCAGACTCAGCGGAATTTTTGATGTCGAATTTATGTCGATCATAGAAACGGCGGGTTTAGTATATATCAGTTATGCGGGCATTACAAAAATTACCAGCCTGTCAGAGGAAGTAGAAAATCCAGAAAGAAATCTTTCACTAGGAATTTTTCTTGCGCTTGGAACTGCGATTGTAGTTTATGTTTTAGGCACGATAGTTATCACGGGCGTTATGCCTTTGGCTGAACTTAAAGGTAATATTACACCGATTGCCTCTGCGGCTAAATATATTTTCGGGGAGTATGGCGCAGTCGCCCTTTCTGTAGCGGCGGTATTGGCGTTTGTTTCGTTAGCGAATGCGGGCATTCTTTCTGCCTCTCGTTTCCCGCTTGCTATGAGCCGGGATCATATCATCCCGCAGATTTTCAGCAGACTTACTAAGTCTTCAACTCCCGCATATTCAATTATTGCAACAGTTATTTCAATTGTCGTTATACTATTAGTCTTTGATCCTATGGGAATAGCAAAACTTGCAAGCGCATTTCAACTGCTCATGTTTGCGTTAGTATGTTTAGCTGTTATAATAATGAGGGAAAGCGAAATAAACTCCTACGACCCGGGTTATAAATCTCCTTTTTATCCGTGGATGCAATTGTTCGGCATCGTGATTTCAATTTATCTAATTGTTGTAATGGGAATTCTTCCGATATTATTTTCAGCGGGACTTGTAATTATTTCTGTTGTCTGGTATTGGTTTTATTCAAGAACACGCGTCAGCAGGAACGGAGCGATTTACCATATCTTCGAAAGATTGGGGCAGCAGCGCCACCATGGACTTGATGCAGAGTTGAGAGGTATTTTGAAAGAGAAAGGACTCCGCAAGGATGATCCATTTGACGAGATTGTTTCGCGAAGCAAGGTCCTTGAAATTGGCAAAGATGAATTTGAAAATGTTGTTAACCGTGTTGCGGAATATTTGGATACAATTCTTCCTTTAACTGCTGAGGAAATTACTAAGCAAATTATGGAAGGAACAAGATTAGGCGCAACTCCAGTTATGCGCGGCGTGGCTCTGCCGCACTTCAGAGTAAGCGACATCACGCATCCAGAGATGGTTCTCGTTCGTTCCAAGGAAGGCGTAACCGTTGGGCATTTCAATCCTCTAACGCATCAGGAAGAATCATTGGAAACAGTACACGCAATATTCTTTTTAGTCAGCCCGGAAAGAGATCCAACACAGCATTTACGTATTCTTGCACAAATAGCCGGGAGAGTCGATGAAGATTCTTTCACAACAGATTGGGCAGATGCAGCAGATGAGCAGGAATTAAAAGAAGCTCTTTTGCGAGATGAAAATTTTCACTCTTTATTTATCTGCACAGGTTCAAAAACAGAAGTAATGGTTAATAAACAAATAAAAGAAGTCAAACTTCCCTCGGGATGTCTTGTAACTCTCCTTCGTAGGAATGCTATTATAATTGTGCCCAAAGGCGGAACTGTATTAAAAGAAGGAGATAGACTTACAATCATTGGCGATCCGGCAAGCATTAAAGATCTACAGAAAATGTACGTACACTAAAAAAAGATTTTTACATGAACGATTCATTGAAACATCAATTTCAAAAACTCGTAAATTTTCCAAAATATTCGGAAAAAGAAATGAAAACTAAATCGGAAGAGTTTCTAAAATTGATGAAGAGCAGGCGTACAATTCGTTCTTTTTCAAGTAAAAAATTTCCGGAAGAAGTAATTTCAAATGCCATCAAATCTGCCGCCACTGCTCCAAGTGGCGCTAATTTTCAACCATGGCATTTTATTGTTGTTTATAATAAAAACATCAAAAAGAAAATTAGACTAGCTGCAGAGAAA
>JAHJTX010000265.1 GCA_018829545.1 Bacteroidota bacterium
GTCAGAATAAAAGATTATTTACGTGCGAATCATGCGGAAGACTTTTAGTTTCTAACGATATTGCTGAGGAAGCAGAAAAAACCACATTCTAATTTATGCTGCGAAATTATTGATTTTAGAAATATGATAAACCCTCTAGATTATTGGGAGGGTTTTCTTTTTAAATCGGAATAGTTATTTCAAAATATTTTGTATTGCAGCATTTACATCTGAGACGGGAATTAAATTAATTCGCTTTTCATTCTTCAAAGATTTCAAATTATTTGCCGGTATAATCGCAGAGTTGAAACCCAATTTTTGAGCCTCTTGAATTCTTTTTTCGATATGGCTTACGCTTCTAACTTCGCCGCCTAACCCAACTTCACCAATCACAATGTAATCATGCTTGGCTGGTAATTCTTTTAAGCTGGATGCAATTGCGCAGCACACTGCTAAATCTGCCGCTGGCTCTTCTATTTTAATTCCCCCTGCCATGTTCACAAAAACGTTGTGAAGTGAGAGTTTATACTTCACTCTTTTTTCGAGCACGGCTAATAAAATTGAAAGACGCCGGTAATCAAATCCGGTAGCTACCCGCTGCGGATTTCCAAAATTGCTGGAAGTTACAAGCGCCTGAACTTCAAGCAGAACAGTTCGTGTGCCTTGCAGGCTGGTTGTAACAACCGAACCGGAAGATAAATTTTCCTTTTCCGATAAAAATAACTCGCTGGGATTTGTAACCTCAAATAATCCGCTTTCGCGCATTTCGAAAACGCCTATTTCATTCGTGCTGCCAAATCTATTTTTTTGCGCTCGTAAAATTCTGAACGCGTGGCTTTTATCCCCCTCGAATTGCAAAACAGTATCAACAATATGTTCAAGAACTTTTGGACCTGCAATGTATCCTTCCTTTGTTACGTGCCCAATTAAGATTACCGTAAAACCACTCGATTTTGCTTTGCTCATAAGAAACGCTGTCGATTCTCGTATCTGCGTAACCGTTCCCGGCGTGTTATCGAAATCGGGTTTATAAACAGTCTGGATTGAATCAATAATTACCACGTCAGGCTCAATTTTCACAATTGCTGAATAAATTATTTCCAAATTAGTTTCGGGCAGTATAAAAATATTGCCATGCTTTACGTTCAATCTTTCCGCTCTAAGTTTTATCTGCTGAGCGGATTCCTCGCCGGTTACATAAAGCACTTTCCCGGCAATTTTGGAAGCCGCCTGCATTACTAAAGTCGATTTGCCTATTCCCGGATCGCCGCCGATTAAAACAACCGATCCCTGCATCAATCCGCCGCCGAGGACTCTATCAAATTCACTTATTTCCGTTTTTATTCTTTTGTCTTCTTGCGTCAGAATTGAATCGAGAGTTGTTATTTGAGCGTCAACAATTTTTAGCGGCGAGGATTTTCGGGTTTCTACTATCTCCTCTGAAAATGAATTCCATGAATCACACGTTGGGCATTTCCCCAGCCATCTAAGTGATTCGTGCTGGCAGTTTGAACAGATATATTTAATTCTCTGCTTCGACATCAGAATCCCGTACGCTGAATAAATTTGGAAACAACTTGATTATCCGTTTTCAGAATTTCTTCGGGCGTGCCGATGAAATAAATTTTTCCTTCGTGCATCATTGCAATTCTATCCGCAACATTTTTTACGCTGAACATATCGTGCGTTACAACTATGGAAGTCACTTTCAATTTATCGTTCAAGTCTTTTATCAATTCATCAATGGAGTCCGACATTATCGGATCGAGCCCAGTTGTTGGCTCGTCATACAAAATGAATTCAGGCTGTGTGGATAAAGCTCTTGCAAGCCCCACGCGCTTCTTCATTCCGCCTGAAAGTTCTGCCGGTTTTAAGTGCTGAATTCCAGGAAGACCAACTAATTCAAGCTTTTCCTCAACAATTTTATCTACTTCCGCTTTTGTGAAAGAGTTGTTGTTTTCAACCAAAGGCAGAGCAACATTTTCACCGACAGTCATTGAATCGAATAATGCTGCGCCTTGAAAAAGGAATCCGAATTTTCTTCTAATCTCATAAATTTCTCTTAGAGAGAGGTCATTCAAATTTTTACCGTGAATTATTACTTCTCCTTCGTCAGGAAACATAAGTCCTACAATATGTTTTAGCAGAACACTTTTGCCGCAGCCGCTGGCTCCGATTATAGCGAGCGTTTCACCTTTATTGATAACTAGTTCAACTCCGTTCAAAACATTGTTGGAACCAAAAGCTTTGTGAAGATTATTTATTATGATCATGATTTGTGATATGAATTATTAATGGCTAAAAATAACTTTTTTTTGCGAGAAAATTTTGGAATTATAATTCATTATTTGTTTCGAAAATTCTTTGTATCCTTCAACCAAGCAAATTATTAATTCAGGAAGCAAAATGGAAAAAGTAAAAAACATTGCCCTAGTAGCGCACGATAACCGCAAAAAAGATTTAGCCGAGTGGGTTGAGTGGAATTTTAAAATATTGCTCAATCATAATTTAATTTGCACCGGAACCACAGGATTGATGATTGAAAAAGTAATTGAGAAAAAATTATCAGACGAAAGATATTCCAGCGGACTTAAACCAATTACAAAATTGAAATCGGGTCCTTTAGGCGGCGATCAGCAATTAGGTGCAATGATTACAGACAACAAAATTGATGTTCTAATATTTTTTTGGGACCCGATGGAACCGCAGCCGCATGATGTTGACGTAAAAGCGCTGCTAAGGATAGCGGTGGTTTATAATATTCCAGTTGCGTGCAACCGCTCGTCTGCTGATTTTATGATTTCTTCGCCTTTAATAAATGACGAGTATAATCCTAAAATAAAGGATTATTCGGATTACTTAAAAAGGGAAATCGGGTAGAGAAAAGGAGTTCTCTTTTTCACGCAAATACGCAAAGGGTTCGCAAAGGAAATGTTATTCATCCTTCTTTCTTTTAAAATGAAAATTGCTGTAATTGCTTCCGTCACTTTTGCTGATAGAGACAGTGAGAGAATCGTTGTCTATAAACAAGTATTCAATTCTTTGCGGATAGTCGTGAAGTATATTTTCAAATATAAATTTAGTGGAATCATGAGCAATCAATTCGAATGGAGTAGGATATTGATTATGAGACACATCAGCAATGTAAAAATATTTTTCGCCTAACTTTATAATTGCAAGATTTTCTTTCGCAAGTGTGTCGCCGGTTTCTGTGTTTGTTAAAAAATTGCAACCCACCAAGCTTTCCTGATTTATCATTTCCCACGATTCAAGAGTAATGTTTTTATCGCTTATTATTTCCCAGTTTCCAATTAAATTATTAAAACGCGGCTGAGCGGTAAGAAAAGTTTTTGCATTTAGCTCCGAGATAGAATTTCTGATTGCTCGAAGCGAAGCTTCGACAAAAGTGGCGAAGTTGCACTTCGCCCTACACGAGTTGAGAGACAAAAGTTTTTGCATTTAGCTCCGAAATAACTTTTCTGATTGCATTTGTAGCTCGAAGCAAAGCTTCGACAAAAGTGGCGAAGTTGCACTTCGCCCTACACAAGCTCTCCCTTAAACGCTTTTTGCATTAGGCTGTTGAAAAGATTTTCCAATTCAATTTCACTTTCTTTCTGCTTCTCTTTTAGTGCTTCTGTTTTTTGAACAAGTTCGGCAAATTGTAGTTGAAGATAAAGAGGAGGAACTGGCATTTTCATTGATGAAATCAAACCTTTACTTAGATTAATAAACGTACTTCCCTGACCAAGACTTTGGAATTGCAAGTATTTTATTTTCAAAAAAAAGTAGATTACTTCTATCTTTGAATTTTTTCTCGACCTAATAGCAGCAAGCCCACGACCAATACAATATTCTTTGTCAGACCAATTCATTCTTCCAGCAGTTGCACCTCTTACACAAAACAAAATATCATTCACTTTACTCATTTTGGTAGGGTTTGAAGTCCACTGAACTTCGACAGGATACTTTTCCCCAAATTCAGCGGGGCCATTTAATAATGGGAAACCATTACCAACTTCATTATAAGTATCACCCAATGGTGACTGTCCCATTATTATTTCAGTAATTTCATCAAATCTTTTTACTTCCCACCCTTTCGGATTCTTCACCGGATCACCAAACATTTCTATGAACGCGGATTGTAGAAATTGCACTGTTAACTTATTCGTCTCTTTGCGTTTTTGTTTGGCTTGGTTTGCTTTTTCTAAAATCTCAGCAATCTGTTTTTGGATTGAAAGAGGTGGGAGAGGAATTTTTAGCGACTCAAGTACAATTCTGCTTAAATGCGGGATTGTTGCACCAGTGCTGTTATCTCTCAAGTGTTTTGATTTTGTCCGTAAAAACCATCCAAGAAAATTTGTTGAGATATTTTCTTTAATAATTTCTAGGCGTGCGAGGGTGCTACCTATATAACCATTTAATCCGAAACCTACAGTTCCCGCATTAGCTCCATCCCAAGCAATCAACACATCATTTTCTGCAACAATAACACCACTCTTATCTTCCGTGTACTTAAGTATATTGTTATTTCTTAGATCATCAATCTGAATGAATCTTTTTGCATTAGAAGTCTTTGAAGAACTTAATTCTATCGGCTTTTTACCTTTTGAGATTCGTACAACTTCACCCAAAGATTTAACTTGCCAGCCGGAAGGAACGGAATTCATCTTAATTATTTTGAAGGTGGTTAATGATGGTTTTTTTCAGCGGTTCTAATTCTTTAGTTACAATATACCAGATAATATTTCTGTTAACATCAAAGTAATCGTGAACAATTCTGTTTCTAATTCCTCTCAACTTTTGCCATGGAATATCGGAGAAGAGCTGTTGAATTTCTGTGGGAATATTTTTAGATGCTTCTCCAATAATTTCAATGTTTCTAACAACCGCATCAGTTACTAAACTATTTTTTTCAAAATCTCCGTAAGATAAGCCATTAGTAAATTCTTCAATCTTCTTTATGCTGTCTAAAATATCTTCAAGTAAAAGTTTCCAGTCTCTTTTAGACATAGAGCAAATCTCTTTTGATATATTCAAACATTTTTGGTTTAATTGCTTCGGGAGTAGTAAGATCAACCTTAACACCTAGAATTTCCTCTAGCTCGTCACCAAGCAAAACAAAATCTAAACCAATAGGTCTTTCAAACTCAACGAGCAAATCTATATCACTAGCTTCGCTCAATTCATTTCTAGTAACCGAACCGAAAAGTGCAATGCTTTTAAGACCATACTTCTCCATTATTTTCTCTTTGTTTAACTGAAGAAGCAATTTTATTTCTGCCAAATCTTTCATTTTGTTTTTGATTCTTTTGAGATTAATATAAGAATATTATCGTTCTCATAATATTACTCTTTCTTTTTCAATTATTAAACTTCATCAAAAGATTTTACTTGCCGGGCATTTCTTTCTTATTCAATTCTTGCTCAAAAATTTTTTTATGTCTGAAATATCTCTGGCAATATCCTTTTCCAGGCTCAATACTTTCTCCATAATCGTTTCCGGTTTTTCGTATTCAACTTCTTCATACTCTATTTTTTTGTAGCGGGATATTGAGAGATCGTATTTGTTTTCTTTAATATCATTTACATCAACCAGAATAGCTTTTTTGTAGGACGAAGCGTTAGCTTCGTCTTTAATATTTGTCGAAGCTTCGCTTCGACCTACATTCCAATGCTTTACAATATCCGGTATATCATTTGCATCTGTTCTATTACGTTTGTCATCAAGCGAAAATCCGTCTGCCTGCATATCGTAAAACCAAACTTCATCAGTAATTCCGCCTTTCTGAAAAACAATTACAGCAGTAGAAACACCGGCGTATGGTTTGAACACACCGGAAGGCATTGAAATAATTCCTTCTAATTTACACTTATCAATTAGAATTTTACGCAGATCAATGTGAGCATTGCTTGTTCCGAATAAAACTCCATCGGGGACTATAACAGCAGCGCGTCCTCCCATCACAAGCAAATCGTAAATTAATTCGACAAAAAGCAATTCAGTTTTCTTTGTTTTTATTTTGAACCGTCCATTCACATCGCTTGCATCTATTGAACCTTTGAACGGAGGATTTGCAAGAATTACATCGTAAACTTCTTTTTCGTTAAACTGTTTGGAAAGAGTATCCGTGTAAAGAATTTTCGGATTATCAATTCCGTGAAGCATCAAATTCATCGCACCGATACGTGTCATTGTGGAATCGAAATCGTATCCGGTTAGTGCGTGTGTTTTGAGAAACGTGAAAAGTTTTTTGTCCGCAATCTTATCACCTATTAGATGATGAGGAATTCCCTCTTCATCGTAATCCAAAACTTCGGGACTTGTGTTGTTTTCTAAAATATGCTGATAAGCATTAAACAAAAATCCGGATGTTCCGCATGCCGGGTCGCAAATCCTTTCACCAATTTTAGGATCAACAAGTTTTACCATCATTCTAATTATATGTCGTGGTGTTCTGAACTGTCCGTTCTTACCAGAAGTAGAAAGCTGCATTAAAAGATATTCATACATATCACCTTGCACATCAACATTCTGCTCGCTGAGGTGAAGATCATCAACTATCTTTACCGCTTCTTGAAGTAGTGATGCTTTTGGAATAATGAAGTAAGCATCCTGCATGTGTTGTGTAAATGTGCTCGTCTCTCCGCCGAGGTTACGTAGAAATTCAAAAACTTTATCGCGTACATGCCGCATCATCTCTTCACCGGGTAGCTGAGACCAATATGACCATCGGCATTCGTTATTATTGGCAAATATTGAATTGTGTTTAGTGTTTCTTCTTTTCGCGGTAGCTGCCGCCGCATTGTCGTTATCTTCTAATCTTTTAAGAAAGATGAGATAGGACATTTGCTCAATCGCAGTCAACGGATTAGAAATACCGCCCGACCAGAATTTATCCCAGAGGGAATCTACTTTTTGTTTTATGGTTGAGGAGGTTGTGAGCATAATTAAACCAGTTTATTTCTTACATTGTTGGTCGAAACTCCGTTTCGACACATTATAGCAATTAAAAAATTTGTCATGGATCAAAGCGCTTAAAGTTACAATAAGAATATTTCCAATCCTCCCAATTTTCGCAAAAACCGGCTTTGACCGGATTATTA
>JAHJTX010000266.1 GCA_018829545.1 Bacteroidota bacterium
AAAATCAATCCCGGAATACAGATGCTTCCGATTACATACCACATTTCAATCACGGACTTAAAATAGAGCGAAAGCACAACGGAAAATATTATGGAGACTACTATTCCGATTCTTGTTAATCTAATAATTTTCTTCGGTTCGGTAATGTTGAATAATCTTGTCCCAAAGTCCTTGCCGAATGTTGTGCCGCTTAAAAATAATAGACTGTTCAAAGTAGAAAGAATTGTCGCGAACAATGCTGCGTAAAATATTCCCTTCAATCCGCTTCCGAGAACTTTTTCTGCGAGAAGCGGGAATGAATACAGCGGTGACTCCATATTTTGAATCAACGCCCGGCTGTATAATCCGGATGATGTCGTTAAAAAGTCAAAAAACGCCCATAAAATTACTGAGATTAAAATGCCGTATTTGGCAACCTTGCCGGATTTTGCAGCGTAGCATCTTAAGTGAAATCCGGGATCAGAAAAAGTCCACAATGCAATCATAAACCAAACAACAATGTACGTTATGCTGACGTTGCCGGTAAATTTTAAGTGGCTCTCTGGTAAGTTTGTTTGAAGAAATTCCATTCCTCCATAAATAGAGTACGCAGTAAAAACCAGCACTATGAAGCCTGAGAACATCACGAAGAATTCAAAAATATCTGTTGAAATATCCGACTTGTATCCGTTTACAATTAGATAGATAGCCGAAAAAAATGACGAGATTATAAGAGAAATCCACAGCGGGAATTCGAATATGAGAGATAATAATGTCGATATCATCAGTAAATAAGCTGCTGGCGAAACCAGAATGAAAATTAAAACCGAAGAAATTATTCCTACTTTCCTTCCGTATGATTCTTCTAATTTTTCGGGTATTGTAAATAACTGAGAATCTCTAATTTTCTCGGCAAAAAGCAGAGCAAATATGATTGCGAAAATATAATACGGCAGTCCTTGTGTAAGCCAGCTAACCAAACCGTGCTGATAAGTAAATTCCCCTATCCCTAAAATTCCGCCGTACCATGTTGCTACATTTGTAAGCACAAAAACAAATAATCCAATACTCCTGCCCGAGAGCAAAAACTCTTCCTCATTGGATTTGCTTTTTAGCCTGGGAATAAAACCAACTACCAGTACAAGCAGAAAAAACGCCGAGATTATTATTATATCTAAATTAGAAAATGTGATCATGCTTCATAATTAGTTTTATATCGCGGACGACAAAAATTTTTCCTCCGGTGATTTTCAATTCTACTTTAGTACTCAAAGCTGAATTGCTCGTACTGTCCCTCACTCCAAACGGAAGCGCAGCATCAGTCAATTTATACTTCAATCCTTTGGAAGTGATTTTTGTTTTCCTGGCGATTCCATAAATTGAAATTATTTCTTCCCTGGTAACGCTCATTTCCACATTACCAGTAAAGCATTTCAAAATGGAGTTACCGTGAATCAAAGAGATATCCACTTTGGGAAAATATTTATACACAAAACCGAGATTGCTGAATGAATGATCTATCCGGTTTCCGGTTCCTGAAAAAAGGACAATCTGCTTCGCTCCTCTTTTAACGGCAAACTTGATAGCCTTCTCAACGTCCGTGTCATTCTGCCTTTTATATTGAATTATCTGTGACTTCCCTTCGAAAAATTTTAGAGTGTCACTTGATACCGAATCTAAATCACCGATTATGTAATCCGGTTTGATACCTATTTTTCTAGCATTGTCCGCTCCACCGTCTGCGCTTATAATTTTATCGTATCCTAGCTTCTGGAAAAAACTAAATACTTTTTTTGACGGTTTATCGCCGTTTGCTATTAAAATTACTTTTTTCATTCCATTTTCTGAGTTGAATATTGTGTCCATTTATTTTGTATTTCGCGAATCAAAAATAGGATTTATTAGCTAATTACCAAATCTCTTTAAGTTTTTTCAGGTTAGCTTGCAAAATGCTGTTGATTAAATAATAGTAATTCCATCTGCCGCCAAGACTCTAAGACACCTAGAGGTTTTAACATAATAATTCTTCGGGTGTCTTGACCAGGCGGGAGTCCTTAATAATGAACTCCAAATTCCCGAAGTCTAAAATCCCAAAATCATAACCAGACTTCGGGAATTTATACCCACACTTTATTATTATATACTTCTGCTCTCTAATTTTGCGGACAAGCTAACTCAATCGCTCAGTTTCGCAGATTGGAAATCTGCTCTACAATGTAACTCAGATTTTTAATCTGAGAATGTTTTTGACTAATTAGAACTTGTCGCAATTATTATCTGCGGTACAGTTTGATATCCAAATTCCCGAAGTCTCAATTCCTAATATGGTGCTCTAGACTTCGGGAAGTTATAATATTCGTCATCGGAAGAAGCGATCTCAAATTTGAAGATTTCCCCTCACTCAAT
>JAHJTX010000267.1 GCA_018829545.1 Bacteroidota bacterium
ACTTGAACTGCGGACTAAAAATCCGTTAGAATCGTAATAAATATCGACGTCAACTTTGTTTGCTGATGAAATTCCATAAGCCATTCCGGAAGATAAATCTAATCCGCTTGGTTGACTTGCAGTAGTGCCTGTTGTTTCCCATAAACGAACTGGTCCAAAAGTTTTGAAGACAGGGGTTAACGTCACATTTACGTGAGTTTCTTCTCCAACTACTACTGTGGCAGCTACTGTTGAATCTTTAAAATTTTCTAAAGTTAATTTTACATTGTAACTCCCTGCTCCAAGAGCTGGAATTACGTATGGAGTGACATGATTAGTGTTTACTCCGTCAAGAAACACTTTCGCACCGCTTGGAATGGATGAAACAAAAATAAATCCGGGTTCGTCGTTTGTAATAAGACCACCGTCTTCATCGCAGCCCACAAAGGTAATTCCTATTAAAGCCATGAATAATAATAATGCATATTTTTTCATTCTAGTAGCTCCTTAATTTTTATTTAGTTTGAAATTTCTTTTTGTGCCGTCAACATCGGTTGTAAATACTCCTTCAAATTGGGTAAAGTCTGCAGAAAAAGTTCCTTTATAGGTTCCTTTATATCTGCTGTGTCTTAAATCTTTCATGTCAACTTCTCTTGTGTCCGGATTGAAAGAACCGCTGACATTTTGATTAATAACTTCGCGGTAATTAATCGTTATTTGTCCTTCAAAAGAATTACCATCTTGTTTTGTTATTACAAACGTGGTTTTTCTTTGATCGAACATTCCGGAATAATTCCCTGCAACATTCACGGTGGGCTTTTCAACAACCGGTGCAACTTCTTCTTTCGTTTGCTCTGTTTCCAATTCAATATCCACTTGAGGATTTTTTTCTTCCTTTTTATCACACGCAGTGATAAATATCAACATCGATACAATAAAAATGATTTGATATTTCAATAGACTTGCAATGTTTTTTTTCATAAACATTCTCCTTTGGTTTTTATTTAAGCGTTTATTCTTGTTTCATGGCAGGGTACATAGCCCCGCACTCTTGCGTAATTATATAGTTTCGAATATAACATTTTTCTAGCTCTATGCAAGCGGGATCTTACAGTTCCTACTGGGCAATCTACAAAATCTGCGATTTCTTCGTAAGTATAATTTTCAATATCTCCCAACAAAATAACTGTTCGGAAATCTTCCGGCAGAAAAGAAATGGCTTCGCTCAGATCGTCATCGAAAGTTTTATACATTATCTCATCAAATTCTTCGTGTTCCGATTTAACATCCTGGGGATTCATTCTTTCATAAACATCAAAGACTTCTTCGTAATCAATTGTTTTCGGCTGACGGCATTCTTTTCTATAATGATTAATCAAAGAATTTTTCAAAATCTTAAACAACCAAGCTTTACAATTAGATCCCAATTCAAAATGGTGAAAAAATTTATATGCGCGGTAGTAAGTTTCTTGAACTAAATCATCGGCATCATCAGGATTGCGAAGCATTTTGAGTGCGTAATTATACAATGCGCGGCGATGCGGATAAGCAACTCTTTCGAATACAGGGTCTCTATTTGAAAACGGAATTACTTCCAAATTTTCTCTAACGTTCATGGCGGCTTCCTTGTTTAATTTATATTTCTATTGTTATTAAAATCCATAGCGGGGAAGTTATTTCTAAAATCCTCTTGCTTAAAAAATACTCGGTCGAAAAGATCAATCACTTTGCTATCTATAGTTCTATCATCAATAAATTTTGCAACGGCAAATATTTTTGATGATGGGTTTTGCTCTTTAATTTTTGTGATCGTGTTTATTTCGCTGCAACTGTAGTTTGTTAATGTGGTTAGAATTAAATCAGGAATTCGCAGTGAGTTTCTATCGAAAAAACCAGAAAAAGACATTTCTTCAATTTCGACTGAACTATCGAACTTTTTCAGAAATGAACTTAAACCGCTTCGAAAAATTTTGTGATTATCAATTATTATTGCGAACATAGAATCCCTTAATTTGTGATTCCAATATCAGTCATTCCAAATTATTGCGGTATAAAAGAAAATGTGATTGTCGTGTGGTTATTGACGTGGCTGGAGTGTAGCAGAATATACTACATGAACATAGCGCGCAGCAGTAAATTAATCGGAAATAATTTTTGTGATCAACTTCGCTTCAAGGCGTTCAAAATAAAAATTATTAATGGTAATACTTGTAATTGTATCCCAAATCTCTTTGGGGTCTTTCCTTAATTGCTGGAAATTATTTTCAGATGCAAATTTTGTTCTATCTGCAACCACAAAAAATGGTAGATTATGATGTTTGCAAAGAACAGCGAGCATGCGGCTGCCAACTTTATTTATAGCATCACCGTTTTTAAGAATTGTATCCGCACCAATTACAGCCGCTTGTACGCGTGTTATTACAGTCCCAATCATTGCTTCGGTGATCAACTCAACGTTAATACCGAACGCAAGTAAATTCTTTGCAAGAATTTGTCCTTCGTTGATTGGTCTACCTTCACTTACAAAAATCTTCAGCGCAGGGGAACTACTATAGAGATGAACGAAACACTCTTGCAGAGTACTGCTGTTAGAAATCGTAATAATATTTTTATACGGGCTTAATGTTCTGGCGGCATTGACTTGCAGTTGTTTCTTTCGTTCATCAAGGGAATTGTTGTAATTTTCAATAAACTTTTGTAGTGAGACATTTCCAAAGATTACTTTGGTTTCGAGATCATTAATAAAATTAATGATAGAATAAAATGCGGGAAAAGATTCTCTAACAGCTTCGATGAATTCTGTAATTGAAGCTTCGGAATTTGTTTTCAGCCAATCAATTAATTGATTCAGTATTTCAACGCTGCCGGAAGTATTATCAGATAATATAACGCGCAGTGATTTATTCCTTATTGTATTCGCAGACATTTCTACGCTTTAAATTTGAAACCCTTTATAGGCTCTCTGATTGTAAGCACAGGGCAGGGCGCCTTTCTAACTACCTTTTCTGCCGTGCTGCCAAACAATAAATGTTCAACGCCAGTATGTCCGTGAGTGGCAATGATAATCAAATCAATATCGAGTTCTGCGGCAGTTTCAATAATTTCCACAAAAGGTTTGCCGGATTTAATAACAACGCTAACATTTAAATCGGGGCCAAATTCCTTTTCGGCTAATTGTTCAAGTTCCTCTTTAGCTCGGTTATTAAAATTAATTTCCTGCGGCGGTACTGCTATTTGACCCATGCTGAAGTCAGCGGGATAAATCATTGGTTCAATTACATAGATCAAACAGACTTCTGCGCTAAAAGTTCTTGCAAAACTTATTGAGTACCTTAAAGCATTTTTGGAGTAATCAGAGAAATCAATTGGAACTAAAATTTTCTTTATCTCATTCATGTTGTTTTTCCTTCCGATTTTTCTAAATAAAGTTTATATAAACGTAAATATTCAACATCCAGTAATTTAAGACGCAGGGCGATCATTTGAGAAAGACCTTTTAGAATTGCGATTCCTTGTTTTGGATGCTTCTCAAGAAAATAGTCTAAATCAGGTTTAAAAATAACTGCGAGTTTAGAATTTTCAACTGCAACTGCCGAAGCTGATCGAATAGCTTCATCCATTAAAGCAAGTTCACCAAAAAAATCTCCTCGGTTAAAAACAGCAAGTTCGTTCCGTTCTCCGCCATCAATGGATTGATAAATTTTTATTTTGCCTTCGCGAATAATGTACAATCCAATTCCCGGATCGCCTTCATAGAATACATGCTCATTAACAGAATAAACTCTATTGTGAATCAGTTCCATTAGTTGTTTTAGATAATGCTTCCCCAAAGATTTAAATGGAGGCATTGATAAAAGCACGTGTTCAAGATCGGATTTTTCAATTGGATTTTTGAACAAATTAGACCAGAAAGAACTGCGGGATAAATTCTCGTTAGTGCTCATAATTTTCTCTCAATTAAAAATTCCTGATTCGGCAACCCGCCAAATTTTTTGGCAGGCAAAATTATTTTCGTATAAAGCTCGTCCGATAATTACAGAGTCGATTCCAGCAGAAGTATACTGATTTAATTCGTTCAAATCCTCGTACCCCGCAATTCCACCTGAATGAGTTACTTTCAAAGAAGTTTGCTCGGCAATTTGTTTTGACAATTCAATATTTGCGCCGCGCAGCATTCCGTTTTTTTTCACGTCAGTAACGATGCACCTCTCAATTCCCATCTTCTCAAGATTTTTTGCAAAATCAACAGGGCGCATATTTGTATTCTCGGTTCTGCCTTTGATATACACGAAATCATCAATCACATCAATTGCAGCGGATATTTTCTTTGGCCCAAAAATAGAAATAATTTTCTCAAATTCCTTTCTATTTAAAAAAGCCATTGAGCCGATAATTAGACGGAATATTCCTATGTCCATTGCTTCTTGAGCATCATCAATTGTGCTTATACCACCACCGAATTCTACCGGAATAACTACTGACTCGCATATATTTTTTACAATTCCAAAATTTTTATGTGAATGATGATGGGAAGAATCAAAATCAACTACGTGCAAACATTTCGCATTTTCGGCACGCCATATCATTGCCATTTCTACCGGATCATTTCCGTAAGCTTTACAATTCAGTTCAGGAATTCCCTGAACTATTCTCACGGTCTTTCCGTCTTTAATATCAATTGATGGTATTACAAGTAATTGTGCCATGAAAACCTTAACTATTCGATTGAACCAAATCCAAACGTAAATTTATTCCCGTCTGCTGATGTACAAAATAATTAAATGAACGTTAAAAATAAATTCAATTCTATTATCTCAGCGATTCAGGGACAAAATAATTACAAAAATGTTGCTTGATTTTCTCTACTCTTTTTCCCGAAATCTTCTCTTGCTTTTTGGGGTGCATTACAATAAGTTATACTTACTTGAAAAACGAGAAGGAAATGAAAAATAAAAGAAACATAATATCAGTGATTATTTTTTATACAATTTTGACATCATTTTCGCTTTCTCAATCGGTAATGAATAATAGAATTATAAACATAGAAAATGGGAAAGAAAAATTATTTTTTAATAAAACACAAATTGCAAATGATATTTCCTTCGAAAACTTAGTACATATTTTCATAAATATTGTGACTTAACATTTTTGTAATTAGTCCCGTAAGGACGATATATTAAAAATAAAGTTACTACTCAGCAGCCACATAAA
>JAHJTX010000268.1 GCA_018829545.1 Bacteroidota bacterium
AGAAATCTCATTTTTTAGTAAAGCTCAAGTAACGATGTCCTTATAACCTATTGAAAAACAATAACTTGCTTTTACTAAAATTCCTCTCACTTCTCGGCAGAAAACCCTCATCTTAGTAAAGCAATTAGTAAATGAAGGGTATTATCTTTCACGTTAACCCTTTGTCTAAGGCCACGTCAACCGTCCACTAAAAGAAAAGACCATCTTAACCCGCCACTATATTAGTAAAGCTGCATTTGACTCAAAAATTAAAACACCGTACATTTGTGCGGCATAGGTAAAAAGTCTTTTTATTCAGAATTACTCTGCAAGAAAACAGTATCCGTTCAACTTCAACCCCTCATCCTGGATAACAATTAAATGCAGCCCCTATTATTCTTATTTCACATTTCATTTTAATTGTAAATATATTATGTTGCATTTAGCTTTAGGGATCAATAAAGGGACATTATTTCGAACTGGTTAATTCTTGTAATTAACTCGTTTTTGAATTGGCTTTTTATCTTTAAATATTTTTACATACAAATTGAAAAGTACAATTGTTAGCAGTTATTTTCTAAATAATTTTTCAAAGAACATTTTGTGTTAACTTATGCCAAATAAATTCTTCACGAATCAAGATGATAATAGCTTACTAAAAAAAAATTCAAGGTGTTTTCTCTAACATCCAGAGTCTAAAAGAATTTGATGCACTAGTCTGTTATTTTAGAGCCTCGGGCTATTTCAAAGTCATCATCTTCGTAGTTCATATCTTTCCCTTACATATTCCAAGTTCTTGCATGAAGGCTTTAGTTTTCATTTGCCGATACGAAAACTATTTCGCATAAGCATTGGTTTGTTTGTTGCGTTATAAATATTCTGCAAATTCATAAAATGTTTTGTATTCTATTTTAAAGTATGTATAATCATTGCCAAATTGCTCTCCCTCCGCAGCTCAGCAAATTACTTGGCGGTGTATAGGGATATTATTCTATTATAAAGAAATATTTCGATTATTGAGTATGTTTTTGTCAGTCTTTTATATGATACTGAAAACCCTTTCGGCGGGTTGCAGATTCTCAAAAAACAAATCTACAATTCTATCTTGTAATTGTGTGTTTTCAATTCACATTTTATATATCTCAGTTGCGAAAAAGTGAATAATATTACCATCCAAACTTCCTGAACCAACCTCACAATATTTATTATTCAAGAATCGCTCCATTGCTTTTAATGTTTTTGTACTTATATTTACCGCCACTAAAAAATGATTGAATCAAAATGAAAGCACTTCCTCTATCCGAATACATTATTTTGCATTTTAACGAAGTTTCATCTGAAGGCATTTCTCCTTTGAAATTGCAAAAAATACTTTACTATGTGTATGTGTGGGGCATCGTATCAAAGAAGAAAGTGTTGTCGGATACTTTCTTGAAATGGAAATATGGACCTGTAAATCAAGATGTTTACAACGCTTATAAAAGCTTTGGTAATTCTAAGATTGCGAATGTTTCCTCAATTGCATCCTACTCTCTTTCAAACGACGATGAGAAATTTGTAAATTTTGTTGTCTCTAATTATGTCAAATTCAGCGCGCTCAGCCTTTCCGCAATGACACATCAAGACAAACCTTGGCAAGATACTGAGCTAAATGAACCGATTTCTGAATCAGCCATTAAGTCCTTCTACAGCAAACTTAAATTTGCAAAAAATTTTCCTATTGATGAAGACAAACCATTTTTCCCTGTAGAAACCGATTTACACTATTCATTTATTCTTGATTTCGTTTCTTCTTCCTCATTTTTCATAGTCTATAAATCTTACAAAGAATATCTTTCTCTTCAAGATGACTCTAAAGCTTCTTTTAATATGGTTTATCAAAATTGGCTTGGAACTTAATTCTGAACTAAAATATCTCGAAGAATTAATAGAAGAATTTGGTGGTTCTGAAAAAATCTCTACTCATAATGCATTTAAATTGTTGCGTTCTCGTTATGAATTATTCGAGCAAAACATCCATATTTTTGTTAAGGGTTTAACGAATAAACCAACAGCAGAGGCTAAATTTCACTTGGCTGGACTTCTTAATTTACCCGATCATTTCCCGGCAGTTTTCTCAGCTTATTGTTTTTCTTTCCACTATGTTCTATTTACCGGCATTTTAGAAAATGCGGGTATGACACGCCAAGATGCTGACCCCCGTGGCGGTTATGTCGGTTTTGGTGGTGATGATAGAAGAATACCTGGCTCACATAAATTTTTTGGTGTGGCTGCCGATCGCATTGAAGACGAGCTTAGAGACACATTTCTTTTACTAAGTAATTCTCCCCCAAATCCAATTCCTGCAGCTCTTGAGTTTTATCGCCGATTTGTAAAAATTCATCCTTTCTATGATGCAAATGGTAGAATCGCCCGTTTAATTATTAGTATTTATCTTCAATACTTCAGTTTTTATATTAATTGGCGCGAAATCGATTCAGGTGGTAATAAAACTAAATTTATTAAAAAATTAAACGAGTGCCACAAAAGAGAAAATATTCTCTCCTATGATAAGTATTTTTCTTATCTAGTTGTCTTTTTTAAGAAATTCATTATTAATATTGATAACTTAATTAATACTTAAGATTGCTAATTTGCCTGAAATTGATAATATTGTTGATGACCTTTGGAACTAACCTGTTCTTAAATTGGTTTTATAATTATGAAATTATTTCTCAAAAATATCGTCCCTGAAACCTATACAAACGCATCTGGTTTTGTTCTGCTCACTATTTTAAACAAATATTTCCAAAATGGCGATTCCGTCATCCTTTCTTTCAAAGGGGCTTCTCCGCCTTCATCCTCTTTTCTTAATTCTTCAATCGGTGAATTATTAGATGCGCATGGATTCGATAAACTTAAAACCATGATAAGATTCATAGATTTAACCCTGACTCAAGCCCAGTCCCTAAAACACTATTTTAATACCTGCGGTTGCAAAATCTAATATTTATCCTAATCAAAATTAGTTGGTAATTATCCCATATTCTTATTTCTGACAATTGCCTTAATTTACCAAAACACCGTACATTTGTACGGTATGTCAAAACAAACTTTTTACTCAGAATTATTTCGCTGTAAGGTCAATCCTACAGAACCTGACTACAAGAACAAAGTTCTAGCAGAAGCCCTTTATCGTTACTTCCAATATTCCGAACTGAATTGCTCATGCTTCAAATGCCAAGAAGACAAAGAAAAACTTCACAAATATCTAAAGAATTACTTCGCTAAGAAAAAAGTACCCGTTTCTGATTCAAGTACTCACTAATATATTTCGTTCCATTTTTCCCACCAGTGCATAGTCTGTAATAAAAAAGGACTGTTTCACGTAAAAGAACTATTTCTTATTGAGTTAAGGGTGAACCCAATAAAGTCCTAATAC
>JAHJTX010000029.1 GCA_018829545.1 Bacteroidota bacterium
AACTGAGAAGAAAACTAAAACCGCTATAATTTTTGCTTTCATATTAGTCCCTTTTAAAAGTGATGGGATAAAATCGAATATTGTTTCGATTAAAGCAAGGTAAAAATTTTCTCCATCTTACTTTAATGATTAATATTTCTATTTCACTAGGTGTGTAGTGTACTTACGATTTGAGGGAAGGTTGAACAAATAAAAGTGGGTTTGAACTCATAAGTGTTTAGAGCATTATTCGGGTTAAACCAAATCGTATCAATTCCGTAGTTGATTCCGCCTTTGATATCGGAGCGGAGATTATCTCCGATAATAATTGTTTTGATCCTTCAATGCATTTAACTTTTCGAGCACAAAATCAAAATAAGCCGGTTCAGGTTTAGGAATGCCGATTTCTTCTGAGATAAAAATATCTTCGAAGAAGTTATGAATGGTAGAATTAGTAAGGCGTGGGCGCTGAACTTTAGAGAGTCCGTTTGTAATAATGGCGAGTCTAAAGATTTTAGAAAGCGTTTGCACAAATTCTTCCGCTCCATCAATTAAAAAAGAAGCTTTAGAAAGATGGTGCAAATATTTGCCGCTAAAATCTTCAGCGTTCAACTTTATTTTTATTTCATTAAAAAATAATTTGAAACGGAGAGTTTTTAATTTATCTGTTGTAATATTTCCCTTTTCAAAATCTTTCCATAGCGATGAATTTATTTCTTTGTAGACAGGAAGCATCGAAGATTGGTGGAATATTTGATCAAAATCAATAAAAGATTTTATGCCTTCCCCTTTGACTAAGGTAATACCCTTTTGCTCAATGTTTATTGGTAAAACCAATCGTATTTTCTCGAAAATATCAATGTAGACATAACGAAACTTGTAAAAGAAGTTGCAACCTTATCCAAAAGGAAAGGCATAAAAGATTTTTCCAGAGCGTATATCTCACCTTTCGGGTAATCAAAAAGTGTATCGTCCGCATCGAGAAGAATAACTTTATAACTCACCTTACGCAAAAGGATAAAAATTGTAGGGCGATCCGCTGAATCGATCAGTCAATTTAGTTCAAATTATTCAATTAATGAGCGAAACAGAGTTTCGCTCTACATTTTTGCGTAACATGAGTTTATAAATCATGAGTCTACTCCAAAAAGCAAATAAACCGTTAAAACGGTTAAAAGAAGCGCAACTGATTCGAAATTAACCCACGACTTAAGTCGAGGGTTAATAACAACTTAGAGAATTTGCTAACCGTTTCAACGGTTTAATATTCTCTCTCAAAATTGAATAAAAAGCCTTTTTGCAGTGGACTCATTCATGATTGAGTAAACTTCTTAAATGCTTGGTTCGTTTACAAAAAAGAAACCTCCGGAATGAATTCGCGGAGGTCTCTAAATAAAAATTAATTAATCAATGCTATGAACCTCAGAGCAAGCTCTGATTTCATATTCCACCCTTTCGTCCGCCGAAACGGAACGCGAAGGGGGACTAAGCTTCCAAACCTTTGTACATATCGTCTATCAAATCGCTGTAACGCTCTTCGATTACTTTGCGTTTAATCTTTAAGGAAGGAGTCATTTCGCCGCCTTCAATAGTGAACGCTTTATCCAAAATTGTGAATTTCCTTACTCTCTCGTAATTGGCAAGTTTCTTTTGGAACTGTGCAAGGTCCTTCTCTAACAATTCATAAACTTGTTTCAATTTTGTAAGCTCCAGTGGATCTTTGTACGGAATTCTATTGGCATCAGCAAATTCTTTAAGAGCCTCAAAATCGGGAACAATTAATGCGCTTAAGAACATTCTTCTATCGCCGATTAGAATAAATTGATCAATGTATTTGCTTGCAAGGAAAAGATTTTCGAGGGGAGTTGGCGCGATATATTTTCCGCCGGAAGTTTTGAATAGATTTTTCTTTCTATCGGTGATTATTAAAAATCCTTCTGCATCAAATACGCCGATATCCCCTGTGTAAAGCCACCCGTCCTTAATTGTTTCCTCGGTTTCTTTTTTGTTTTTGTAGTAGCCTTGCATAATATTTGGACCGGCGGCTAAAATTTCGCCGTCCTTTGCAATTTTAACTTCAACACCCGGAACCGGTTTGCCGACAGAACCGAATTTGTAGTCATTCACTCTATTTATAGAAATTACAGGCGAAGATTCGGTCAATCCGTAGCCTTCAATAATCAACAAACCGACAGATTCAAAAAAATCTCCCATAGCTCTTGGTAAGGCAGCGCCGCCTGAGATTATAAATTTTAGATTGCCGCCGGTCTTATCCCTAATTTTTGAAAGCACCAACTTATCTGCAAGTTTGTGTTTTAATGATAATCCAATAGGAATGCTGCCCGGAGCTTTTCTTGCTTCCGCATAAGCAGCTCCAGTTGCTACTGCCCAATGAAATATTTTCTGCTTTTTCTCCGGCTGTGCATCAACATTTTTATGAATTTTTGAGTACATCCTTTCAAATAATCTTGGAACAGCCGTCATAACAGTTGGTTTTATTTCAGTTAAATTTTGCCCGACTTTTTCAATACTTTCTGCATAAGCAACTGTACATCCTGCAGACAAAGCTGTGTAATATCCGCCCATCCTTTCAAAGATGTGGCATAGAGGCAGAAACGACAAGAATGTATCGTTATAATCAATTGAAAAGATATCGTGAACAGCGCGAACATTTGACATAATATTATTATGTGTAAGCATTACGCCTTTTGGAATTCCAGTTGTTCCGGAAGTATAGATTATAGTGCAAAGATCATCGGGAGCGGCAATTTTTAAACTTTCATTTAAGTGATTTGGATTTTCTCTCGAAAATTGATTCCCTTTTTCTTGTACTGTTTTAAATGTGTAAACATCCGAATACTCGGAAACGTCCATATCACCCATTACAACAATGAATTTTAGATCTTTACAGTTATTTCTAATCTTCATCACTTTGTTCAATTGAAAATTGTTGGAGACAATAATTCCAACCGATTCGGAATCATTGATTATAAATTCAATTGTCTCGGAAGTAGAAATTGGATAGAGAGGAACATCAACTCCGCCCAAGCCTAATATCGCCATATCGGAATAAACCCACTCAGGCCTGTTCTCTGCAATTATAGAAACTTTGCTATCCCGCTTTACTCCCATGTAGGCTAATCCGTTTGCAAAACTTTCAACTTCTTCCTTCATTTGCTGATAGGATATATCCGTGTATTTTTCGCCAACTTTAACCTTAAAAACAGGTTTAGTTTGACTCTTTCCGAAATCGTTAACCAAATAACTGTATAGATCAGGAATTGTTTTAAAATGACTTAATGTTGGCATTTGTTTACGTCTCCTTGTTAATGAACAGAAGCAATTTAGCTCTGGATTTTTAAATATGCAAATGCGGATTCAATGATATTTTTATCCGCTAAACTTTGATGAATATCTTTTTCGCGTATAGAATCCACATTAGACCCAACCAAATTAAAATATAAACTATTGCAAAAACTAAGGAAGCGTTGATTGGCTCTAACCAAGATAGAAATAAATTTTGAAATAAGTATGCTTTTAATGAAACTTCTTTCCCTAGTGAATCCGTTACTTTGATAATGAAAGTAAGTTTTGCAATTATTCCCGAAAGGAAAAAAACTGTAATTGCGTTCATACCGTAAACATGAAATGGCAGCGCCCATTTTTTATAACCTTGCACATCAATAAGCCAATAACAGAACGCTAAGAAAATTAACGCTAAACCGGCGGTATAAATAACGTATGAACTTGTCCACAAACTTTTATTCATCGGGAACCACATATCCCAAACATAGCCGGCAAACATCAACACGCTTCCGTTAAAAAACATCCAAACAGTTTTAGTGGTTTGATCTTTACTGCTCTTTAACAAATGTCCGGTTAGAACTCCCAGCAAGGCTGTAGACACCGCGGGGATAGTACTCAAAATTCCTTCCGGGTCCCATACTTTTGTTACAGTCCACATGTGACCGCTCAATAATAAGTTATCGAGCCATGCAGCTAAATTTGTCGTTGGTTCAAGATTGGCAAATCCTACACCCGGAACAGGAACCAGGGCAATTAAAGCCCAATACACCAATAGGAAAAGAGCTGATAAATACACCTGCCATTTAAAAGATGATTTAAGAAATATGATAGAAGTAATAAAATAAACTACTCCAATTCTTTGTAGAACACCTGGTATTCTTATTGTCGATAAATTGAAGTAAGGAAAGCCCGCCATTATTAAACCCAAACCGAATAAAATTAAACTCCGCCTGAATATTTGAGCAATTAAAGCCTTTTGATCGTCTCCTCTTTCTTTTCTTTTTGTAAGAGAAAAAGTAATTGCAACTCCAACAATGAAAAGAAAAAAAGGAAAGATTAAATCTGTGGGCGTGCATCCATTCCATTCAGCATGGCGGAGAGCGGGATAAACGTCTGACCACGTTCCGGGATTGTTCACTAGAATCATTCCCGCAATTGTAATTCCCCTGAATACATCAAGCGATAATAGACGTTCCGATTTTGATTCACTCATATTTACATCTCCAGATTATTAATGAAAATAATTGAACACTATCATTCATCAAAAAAGTCAATTGCAATCTGTGAAAATCAATTTTTCAATAAAACACGAAATACGAGTGCTAAGATTGCACAATTTTTGTATAATTGCACTTAATTTTTTTCGGAATTTAATGAAATTATTACGATCACTTTACGACTGGGTTTTGCACTGGGCTGAATCTCCTTACGGACCCATTGCGCTATTTGTGCTTGCATTCGCTGAATCATCTTTTTTTCCAATTCCGCCTGATGCATTATTAATCGCATTGGTGCTTGGTTCAAAATCAAAAGCATTTAAATTTGCTGGCATCACAACTGTTGGTTCGGTTCTCGGAGCTTTACTTGGATACGCAATCGGTTATTTCGTTTGGTGGAATAATCCCGGTGAGTTTTCAAGCATCGCAAATTTTTTCTTCGCTAATATTCCCGGTTTCACTGAGAAATTATTTGGTCAAGTTAAAATTTTGTACGATGATTGGAATTTCTGGATAATATTTACGGCAGGATTTACCCCAATACCTTACAAAGTTTTTACAATTACCGGCGGCGCGTTCAATATAAATTTATTTTTATTTATTACTGCATCAGTTATAAGCAGAGCGGCGAGGTTTTTCTTAGTTGCGTGGCTCATTTGGAAATTCGGCGAGCAGATAAAAGGTTTCATCGATAAATATTTCAACTGGTTGGCAATACTTTTTACTGTGCTTTTAATCGGCGGATTTGTTGTTATAAAATATTTGTTTTAAGTCTTGCACAAAGTTTCATAGAGAAGATTTAAATTCTCCATGAAACTCTGTGCTTCTTAGTGCATAATTTCACAAATACAGTGACGTATAAAATAATGGCTAAATGTATTAGCTCTGTCAATAAGTTAACAAAAGTATAATAACTAATCTAGGGTATTTACTTCCTGCCACTAATAGAATATGGCACAATTAAAA
>JAHJTX010000269.1 GCA_018829545.1 Bacteroidota bacterium
ATTATCAATCTCATTTTTTAGCTCAATGAATTGATTCTTCGTGAGTTCATCAAGTTCATCGAAAAGAGCGTCTATTATTTTCGAATCCTGTTCGTTTAGAGAAAGAGCCATTTCGTGGTAATTATTGAAGCCAAGTTCCCGCGACGCTTCGTTGCGCATCTTAACGAGCTTTATTACGTCGTTGGATGTTACATCACCGATTTGCTTACTTGCTTTCCACGCTTTTTCAAGGGCGGCAGAATCTGTTGATTCGATTAAAACATCGTCAATTTCGTTATCGGTTTTTGAAACGCCTTCAACATCCGTCCGGAAGGTTGCAAAGCGCTCTTCAATTTTTGTGGAAAGAGTAATTATGCTTTCTAATAACTCTTCGTTGTATTGGTGTCCGGCAAAGTCATTATAGATAAGTTCCAACTGTCTTTTCAATTCAAGGTCTTCTATTTTACCCTCTTGCTTGAACGCCTTTAACTTTGAAAACGAATCTTGATCCGCGAGTATTTTACTTATTTTCAATTGAAGATTTGCGGCTTCTTGATAATCCTCGGGTTTGCCGGAAATAGAAGCTTTAAAATATGCCAGATTAGCTTCCTTGTTTAACTCAATTACTTTTTGCTCATATTCCCGAATAAATTCCCAAATATTGTTTTGCACTAAAACTCCCAATCAATAATTCCACAGAAGACATTATTTAAACGCCATAAGGCAGAAATATAGTTCCCCAAAAAAATTTTTTGTGAAAAGAGAGTTTAAAATTCTAGATTATCGTCTTCTCTTAACAACAAGACGATGGATGAATGCGGGACAATAACTAACTTTTCTTTATTCAATTCTATCTCGATAGCGTCCTTTTTTAAGTAGAGAGCCAAATCGCCTTCTTTTGATTGCAAAGGAATATACTTTGTAGGATTATTTTCCTTCCATGGCTCATCTTCTGTAGGAGATGCAATTGGATAGCCAGGTCCAACTTTTATAATATAACCGCTTTGAACTTTTTCCTTTTCGGCAACGCTTGGTGGAAGATAAAGACCGCCATGCGATTTTTGCGAATCCGCAGTTGGTCTGATTAAAACTCTGTCGCCAACTACAATTATTTTGTCTATCTGAACCAACTCAAATCTCTGTTATAATTTACGAAATAAAATTACCACAATTTTCATTAACTAAAACAATTAAGTCTTTTGTTTTTTCTTTTTTGCTGCGGGAAATAAAATATTGTTCAGTATTAATCGATATCCCGGAGAATTTTTAAATAAGCTCAAGTCAGTTGGAGGATCGCCTACCGCATGTTGATAGTCTTCCGGATCGTGACCGCCGTAAAAAGTAAACGTGCCTCTCCCAAAATTCCCATGAACATATTTAACTTGATTAGTGCCGGCTCTTTCGCCAAGAATGTAAATGGATTTTTTTATTAACTCTTTGCGGAACATTGTTGTCTGCCCCATAAATCCTCTAATCACATTCACATGATTTTGAATAAGCATGGTAGGCACAGGATCGTACTTTGCGGAATAATCGAACAGCGTAAAGTAATCGTTGTTTTGATTTCCTATTTCAAGCGGCTGAATATCAATATTGCTGTACTCATAAATCATTGGATTCATTTCCAGCTTAAAATTTTCAAAAGCAAGCGTTTCGGAAAAATCAATTCTGCTTTCAGCATCCGGATCGGGCGCGTCGCCGTCATACATTTTATCAACTATATCAATACTTAAAGAGGATAGCGAAATATCGTAGGAATCGGACGCGGAACACATCGCAAATAAAAATCCGCCGTTTGCAATGTAGTTTCTTATTTCAAGCACAACGGCTTTTTCCATATTCGATACTTTTGTGAATCCAAGACGCTTAGCCTCTGCCTCGTATAAACGCTGCTGCTCCCTATACCATTGCGCGCCGCTGAAACTAGCGTAAAACTTTCCATACTGCCCTGTAAAATCTTCGTGATGCAGATGCAGCCAATCATATTTTGAAAGACCACCGATTAAGATTTCTTCGAGCCATATTTTCGTGTATGGCACTTCAGCATAATCCAGAGACATAGAAACTGCATCGTCCCATGGAAGAAATCCATCCGGAACGAACACCGCTATTTCCGGAGCTTTTTCAAGCCGCACAACTTCCATATTTTCCTGTTCGCTTTGAACGAGGGAATATATTTGCACAGCTTGAACGGCAGAAATTTGCTCGAAACCAACTCCTTTTATTCTGCAGTTCAACGCAAGTTCATCCGAGTAGTCCATCATGAAAGAACCGCCGCGGTAGTTTAAAAGCCAGTCCGTTGTTACGCCCTTTTTAAGCTGATTGAAAGTAATTCCGTAGGCTTTCAAATGATCGGTCTGTTTTAGATCCATGTAGATGAGAAGCTTTGCCTGTGCGAAGTTAATCGTTAGCAAAGAAAAATATATTAATAGAAATTTTCTCATAATGCTTCTGAGCTGCAATGGAAGAATTGGATATTATGCGGTAAAATTATGCAGACTTCCTGTCCGACTCTACATAAAGAGGCTTTTCGCCTTTTTCTACCGTATCCTTTGTGATTAAGCATTTGTCAACATTTTCAAGTGTGGGCAGCTCGTACATAACATCCAGAAGAATTCCCTCAACAATAGATCTTAATGCTCTTGCGCCTGTTTTGCGCAGAATCGCTCTTGAAACTATGCTGTCCAAAGCGGAATCATCGAACTCAAGTTCAACGCCTTCCATTATAAAAAGTTTTTTGAACTGTTTGATGATTGCATTTTTGGGTTTGGATAAAATATTCTTCATCGCTTTTTCGTCAAGACTGTGAAGCGGAGCAATCATCGGAAGACGACCAACTAGCTCGGGAATCAATCCGTATCTAATCAAATCTTCAGGAAGAACCTGTTCCATATATCGCTCTTTGTCAAAATGCCCGTTCGACGAAGTTTCTGTATCAAACCCCATTACGTTTTTGTTGATTCGCGAGGCGATAATTGGTTCAAGTCCATCAAATGCGCCGCCGACAATAAACAGAATATTTTTTGTGTTAACATTAATTAGGCTCTGTTCGGGATGCTTTCTGCCGCCTTTTGGCGGAACGCCCGCGATTGTGCCTTCTAAAATTTTAAGCAGCGCCTGCTGAACTCCTTCTCCCGAAACATCTCTAGTTATTGAAACGCTTTCACTCTTTCTCGCTATTTTATCAATCTCATCTATGTAAATAATTCCCTTTTGAGCTTTTTCAAGATTGTAGTCGGAAGCCTGAAGCAGTCTCACCAAAACGGTTTCAACATCGTCTCCAACATAACCGGCTTCTGTTAGAGTTGTGGCGTCTGCAATTGCAAAAGGAACGTCCAAAACTTTTGCGAGCGTTTGGGCAATAAGCGTTTTTCCCACACCCGTAGGACCGGCAAGAAGAATATTGCTCTTCTCAATTTCAACGTCGTCCAGTTCAAAAAAGGATGTGCCGGCATTAATTCTTTTGTAATGATTATAGACGGCTACGGCTAAAATCTTTTTCGCTTTTTCCTGCCCGATAACGTATTCGTTCAAATTTTTGTGAAGCATGTCCGGAGTAAGCGAACTTTTTACGGAGGATTTTGGACTGAAGGCAGCCATGTTATTTTTAAGAATATCAACGCTGGTCTTTACGCATATATCGCATATATAAACATCGGGACCCGCAACCATGCTGGAAACTTCCGAACCATTTCTTGCACAAAAAGAGCATTTAACTGTTTTATCTTTGTCTTTGAGACTCATAAACTTTCGCTTGATTTACTTTTGAAATTATTTATTTGCTGCCTGGATTTTTCGAAATATAACGAATTAGGAAATTTTTCAAGCAGCCTCTCGTGCGCTTTTATTGCATCATGCTTATTATTTAATCCAAAATAATAACATTGCGCCTGCAAATATAAACTTTTATCCGCATAAATATTAAAAGTTTCTGCTACGGAAATTTCTTTTAATACAATGATTGCTTCATCAATTCTATTAAGCGCCAGCAGCGAGACGGCGTGGTAGTACTTAGAATAGCTGCTGATTATGAAAGAATCCTCAAGTTCAGAGAGTTTTTGATAAACTTCCGCTGCCCGTTCAAAATTGCTCTGAAACAGGAATTCATCTGCTTTCGCGAATTCTACGAGATTAAGAGAATCGCTCTTGGCGGAGTTGATAAATATTGAAAGCTCTAATGCGTCATTTGCCAGATTATCATTCAGGTTTTCTGTTATTACGGAGAGATATTTCTGTGCGCCTGCGAAATGCCCTTTCCAGAATTCGAGTTTCGCTCTTATGTAATCCGCGTAAGACTTAAACTCAGCCGGCGCTCTTACATTCCCGGTTACTCTTGACAAATAATTCAATGCCTGCGGATAATTATTTCTCCGCAATTCAATCTCTGCAAGCTGAATATTTGAGGAAGCAGCAAAGTTTGAAAGAGGCGCTTCGTTTGATACTTTTAAAAATCTCGCTTCTGCGGAACGCGAATTTAAAAATTTATTAAAATTCAGCAAACCTAATCTGTAATTTGCTTCGTTGGCAATTTCGCTCCATGGAAAAGCAGAAGCTAATTCTTCGTAAGCGTTAGCAACCTCTATATAAAACTTCATACCGGAAGTATCCGGCGCGGCAAACGGCTTCCAACTTGATTTATCTGTGTTATGTTTCGCGTCCAAACTTGCTTCATAGGTTTTTGCAAAACCAATTTTCGAAGTCGCCGCATACGGAGATGCGGGATATTTATCGATAATATATTTAAACGCTTTTGAAGCGGAAGAAAAATCTTTTTCTGTAAATGCCGTTTGAGCAAAAGTAAAAATTTTCACTCCGCCGCCTGCTTGATCTTTATCAAAAAGAATAGTTGCATTCAAAGCTTCGTCAAAGTCTTTCTTTTCTAAGTATAAAAAGGAAAGCAAATCTAAAAACACAGGAGCTTTCAAGGAGCTATAATTAGTCTTCACAATTTTGATTGTAATTTCCAAAGCTTCCGGCGCGGTTAGATATGTAATCATTCTCTTTTTAATTGCTTCTACTTGATTGGGCTGATCGGCAATAATTTTGCAATACTCATTTGCGGCATTCTCAAAATCCATTGTCGCAGAGTATAAGTTTGCTAATTCATACGAAAACAACTGACGATCTGAGGATGACGCCCGCCCGTTTAAATAAAACTCAATCGCCTTTTCGTATGCTCTATTTTCGATGCAATAATTTGTAATTATTCTCACGTTATTTATTGAAGAATTAATCTCAATGCCCTTTTCCCATTCTTCGTATGCTTTAGAAATACTGCCCATTACGTAATATGTTGAGCCGAGCATTCCATAGGCGGCAACATCATTGGGATTCTTTTGTATCCTATCGTTTAAAAGTTTGATAGACTTATCATATTCTTTTAAACGCAGATAGACATTATTCAGCGAGGTAAAATACTGCTGATTCCATGGCTGCGCGGCAAGCAAATCTACATAAATTGATTTTGCTTTTTCGTAATCGTTAGCCTGTTCGTAGCTTTTAGCCAAACGGTATTTGTTGTTCAAAACATTAGCGTCTTGCGCGGCTAACCGCAGCCCGAGAGCACTAATTACTAAAATTAATATGATGAGTTTAAATTTCATGTTATTCTGCAGATTTCCCGTGACGCTTCATTATCTCGCTCCAGGTTTCAACATCTAAAACTTCGGATTCATCAATCAGCATGATGGGAATATTGTCTTCGATTTTATATCTTCTTCTCGTGGATTTGTCTGTAGAAACAAGAGTCTCCCCATCCAACACGAGGTCAGCTTTTGTTTCGGGACAGCATAATATTTCAAGAAGTTCTTTGCTAATCATTTTCGCCTCATTTATTTGATTACAATCATTTTTTTAGTTAAAGAATATTTCCCGTCCGTTAAAGTATAAAAATACATTCCGCTGGAAAGATTTTCGGCGTTGAATGCAACTTCGTATGTGCCGGGAGATTTGTATTCGTTCGCAAGAGTTTGGATTTCTCCGCCAAGCAGATCATGGACTTGCAGCTTTATGAACTTGCTACTTGGAACTTGAAACTTTATAACTGTCCTTGGATTGAAAGGATTCGGGTAATTTTGATAAAGCTGAAATCCAGTCGGAGTGTTTTTTGTTTCATTGAGCGATGAAATAGTTCGCGGGAAAATGTTTTCGATTATGAAATCTGTTGTTGCGCGCCACAATCCCCAACTGTGTCCTTCGTGCTTTTCCATCCAGCTAAATTCATTGCCTTTGCCAATCATAACGTCCCGGAAATTTCTCATATTGTTCTGAAGCCCTTCGTAAGTTCCCCACACGGATGAATATTTTACATCGCGCTTCTCGGTGGAAGTTATAAGATTATACACTTCATAGTTGTTTGGCTGAAACGCGCCGGAATGAATTCCGCAATTTCCGAACACTTCAGGATATTGATGTGAAATTATTGCGCTAATATTTCCGCCGTAGGAATCGCCGACAACCAACCGCGATTCCCGCGAGCCCTTGGTTCTGTATGCGTTATCGATAAAAGGAACCAATTCCTCCGCAAAGAATTTTGAATACTTATTGCGGGAATTAAAAGCATACTCATCATTTCGGTCATTCGGAGTTACAAGCACGGCAATTAGAGGATCAGTCTTTGCGCTGTCGATTATATTATCGAGAATGTTTTTAATGTAGGCAAGTGAATAGTAATCGCCGCCGTCCTGAAAATATACGGCATTGTAGCGCTGAGTTGTGTCGTCATTATAATGCGCGGGAAGATAAATCCTTAATGCGTAGGTTCTTCCCACATTGGAGCTAGCGATGCTTGAATTTAGAATTGAGCCGTGATTGATATTTGGATTGTAATTAATTTCCCACGGTTGAATGTAATCAGGCATTGCTAATTCGGAGTTCGGTCCAAATCCGCCGCTCACGCGATTATTATTTTCGGGATCGAGAATCCAGTTGGAAGCGTTGGTAACAAATTTATAATCCAGTCTGGCATCAAGTTCGAATGTCATTGTTTTGTAGAAAAAATTAGTTCCGGATATTTTGCTCATTGCGGACGCAGTTGACGACCAACCGTTAAAGTCTCCCGCAATAGTAGCCGAAGAAACATTTTCTCTATAAATAAAATTCGCCGATGCTCCTTCAACAAAAGGAATTCCTTTAGTTCTTGCATAAATAAAAAAACTATCTATCACGGCATTTTTATCTGCATCGCTGCCTGCTCCATAAACCTTGGAGATAAACGTTTGAAATTCCGATTGAGCGTTTAATACACTCAATGCAGTTAAGACTATTATTAAAAATGTCCGCTTCACTTTTTTCTCTGATTATTAACCGCATTAAATTAACCAATATTCAAACCTAATTATAAAATATTTTGTACTCCCAGCCTTCTAAAACGAATTCTTTTTTTTCTGAGTGGCTCACAATTTGTCCGGTCATTAAGTCTGTGTATTTATCGTAAATATTTTCGCCACGAAGAATTGTAATTAATTTTTTCGGAGATAGATTGAACAGCGCAAGAACTTTGCTGCCGTCTCTTTCACGCGAAAATGCAAACAGATGTTTGTCGTCGGAAGTTTTAAGCCGTTTTAACTCGCCTCCCATTTCTCCATTCCACATAGCTTTGTTTTCCATTTTGAGAAAGTTCAGCCGAGTTAATAATTCGTTTGCCTCGTGCTCTTTCCACACAATTATATCCTTTTCAAAAAATTCCAGAGCTTTATTCAATCCGGCTTCCTGCCCGCCGTAGATTAGAAGCATTCCTTGAATGGTGCCGGCTAAAGCAAGAAAAGTGTGAGTCCCTTTACCTAACCTTTGATAAGCAGTTCCGTTCCACGAATTTTCATCGTGATTAGTTGTAAAATTCATACGGAAAGCATTTTGCGGGTAGTTATAATTTTCCCATAAAATCAGGGAATCAAGATGAGCAACATCTGCGCGCTTGGTTGCAATTTTATTCATCATATCTTTCAACTGCCAATTATAAGTCATATCAAATGCTTTTTCATGCAGCTCAGGTTCATGAGCCTCGGCGAGCATAAATACAGGTTTAACTTTATTAAGCTCAACGCGGGCTTTATCCCAGAATTCTGTTGGCACCATCGCCGCTACATCACAGCGGAATCCATCGATATCGCATTCCCTTACCCAGAATCTCATCGCGTTTATCATGTAATTCCATAGACTAACATTGTCGAAATCAAGATCAATTACATCGCTCCAATCCGTCCCGATCGGAGGAATGAAATTACCGGACGAATCCTTTGTGTAAAAATCGGGTCGGTTCAATGCCCAAATATTATCCCATGCAGAGTGATTGGCAACCCAGTCGATTATTACGTACATCCCCCGCGAATGAATTTCTTTTACTAATTCTTTAAACTCTTCGAGGGTTCCGAATTCAGGGTTAACCTCTTTATAATTTTTAACCGAATAATAACTTCCAAGCGCTCCTTTGCGGTTCAAATTACCAATTGGGTGGATTGGCATTAACCAGATTATTCCCACACCCAAACTTTGGAGTCTATCCAAATGCGGCTTGAATCCTGAAAAGTTTCCCTCATCAGAAAATTGGCGGATATTAACCTCATAAATCGTTTTGTTGTAACTCCACTCCGGATGAGTTACTAATTGTAATTTTTGCTTAGATTGATCTACTTTTTCATTGTCGCAGGCTGCTGACATGAATAGCAAAAAAAGAGATAATACAAAAGCGCATAAAGTAAACGATAGTTTCATTGTTTCGCTCCATTAATAGCGTGGTGTGATTTTAGCTTTTCAAAAATATAAAAATTATCGTTTTAACAGGCAAAGAAAAAAGAACTTTACCATTAAGAGGATAATGAAATAAAAGAACTTCTCCTTTATCTTTGTGTCCTCGAGACTTCGCGGCATTGTTTTTTGCCACCAAGCCGCCAACCTGCCTGCCAACAGGGGCACGAATGCGCGTTGAACGGAAAAGCTCAACGACTTTCAGTTATTTCTTTCTGAAATTAACCTGTCATAATTAATTTGAAAAACATATTTTAACATCACTACAAAACAATTTTTGGAATTTGGAATGAAAGAAAACGGATATGACCCAATAGTAAAATTCTTTATTTCTGCACTTGGCTTAATTGCAATCTTTGCGGTTTTAAAAGAGCTTCAGCATATATTTATTCCGTTTCTGTTGGCGTACTTTCTATTCTTTGTCTTTCAGCCGTTTAACAAATTTTGTGAGCGCAAAAAGATTCCACAATTCATTACAATAATTATAGACTTGCTAATCGTGATAGTGGTCATCTGGGGATTATCCAGAATAATTTTAGCCTCGTTTAATCAGTTCGAAAGAGCGCTGCCAGCTTATGAAACTAAATTGAACAATATGATTATCAATACGGCGCATACTCTTGGAATTTCTGATCCGATAATTACTAACTTCAATCTTTTGGAATACCTCAATCAAACTCTTGATTTCGGCGGACTAGCGGGCGGATTTTTCTCATCAACGCTCACTTTTTTTTCAACAATCTTTTTTGTGCTCTTCTTTTTTATTTTTATTAGCGGCGGGCATCATAAAATAGTTGCGGCAATAAAAAGCAGATACATGAATAATCCCCAAGATCAAAACTCAGCCGAGAATCTAAACGATGCTAAATCCGGCGAGCGCGAAGAGCAGAGAGGTGTCGTAATTGATAGAGCAATCAGCACAATTCCGCAAAAAATCCAACGATATGTGGTAACAAAATTTATTATCAGTCTTATTACTTCTTGTGCGGTTGGAATAGTGCTCTGGATTTTTGGCGTCGATTTCTTAATCGTTTGGGTAGTGCTTACTTTTTTGCTGAATTTTATTCCAAATATCGGGTCTGTAATCGCCGTAATTCTTCCGGCATTAGTTGCGCTGGTTGAATTTGAATCTTTCGGATATGCATTATTCTTGGTCATTATTCTTTCTGTTGTACAAAACCTTATGGGCAATGTTTTGGAACCCAAAATAATCGGAGACAAACTTGGCTTGAATCCGCTCGTAATTTTACTCTCTCTACTGCTTTGGGGATATGTGTGGGGAATTGTGGGGATGTTTCTCTCCGTTCCGCTCACGGCGGTTATCAAAATTATCGTAACAGAATCCGATTCCCCAAATCTCAAATTCATCAATAATCTGATGGGATAACGGTTTAACACAATATTGTCTTTATTCAATGTGGGCATGTTTGAATCGATCTTTCGGCGAAAAGTTGCTGAGGAATCTAATATTTAATATTACCTGTTACGATTGACGGATTCTCACAAACAAACTCGAATTAATATTTTTGCCTTAAAAAATTTTACTAATGCGTCATGAGAAGTAATTTCTTATATTTACACCAATTAGAAAAGAATGAATTAACAATAAAAAATAGTAGAAGATTATCGATGATTCAATCTGGGCAATTGCTACTTCATATTTGCAATCGTGAGTAGAGGAAAGTCCGAACTCCGTAGAACAGAGTGCCGGGTAACACCCGGAGGCTGAATGCGTAAGCTATCAGTTATGGAAAGTGCAACAGAAATATACCGCCCCGATTTGTCGGGACAAGGGTGAAAAGGCAGGGTAAGAGCCTACCGCTTCAATAGTAATATTGGAGGTCCTGAAAAGGAGTCCCGATTTATCGGGATCAATGTAAACCCCACTCGGAGCAAGGTCAAGTAGAAGAATTCCCGGCTTCGGTCAGGAAGAGGCTGTTCGTCTCCACATTCTTCGGGTAGACCGCTTGAATCTGAGAGTAATCTGAGATCTAGACAAATAATTGCCGCCCCGATTTTTCAGGGTACAAAATTCGGCTTATAGGATTGGATCATCATTAGTCTTCTGCGTTGGTTTCTATATGCTAAAAAAACGCTGGAAGATTAAAGAAGCCGGAACTGAACAGGACATTCTTGCTCTGTCCGATAGTCTCAACATTTCCGTGATTCTTGCCAAACTCCTCATCCAAAGAGGAGTGAACAACTTCTTTGAAGCAAAAACATTTTTCAGACCCGAATTAGATACTTTAATTGATCCATATTTGATGGATGGCATGGAAGCCGCATCTCACCGAGTTATTGAAGCTATAACCTGCAATCAAAAAATAACTGTTTACGGCGATTATGATGTTGACGGCACATGCTCTGCATCCTTAATGTTTCTGTTTCTAAAGGAAATGGGAGCCAATGCAGAAGTCTATATTCCTAAACGGTTAACGGAAGGGTATGGAATTTCCATTGAAAGCATCGATCTATTAAAAAAATCGGGAACGCAATTAATAATTTCTGTTGACTGTGGAATTACTGCCGTTGAAGAAGTAGACCATGCTAACTTACTCGGGATTGACACGATTATCTGTGATCATCATAAGCCAAAGGAAGAAATTCCACGCGCTTATGCTGTGCTCGATCCGCTAAAACCAGGATGTGATTATCCTTACAAGCATCTATCCGGCGCGGGAGTTGCATTTAAGCTTATACGCGCAGTGGCAGATAGAATCGGGCAGAAGGGCGGCGTGCTAAAATATCTTGATCTTGTTGCGTTAGCCGGAGCTGCAGATATTGTTCCGCTTACAGGCGAGAACAGAGTTCTTGTTCACAAAGGTTTGGAATTGATTAATAATTCTCCGCGTCCGGGAATTCTTGCACTAATTCGAAGCGCGAGAAAGGAACCGGGCGAATTGAATGCAGGGCAGATTGTTTTTACGATTGCACCGAGAATAAATGCAGTTGGAAGACTTGGCGATGCGAACAGAGCGGTTGAATTGTTCTGCACAGAAGACTACGAACACGCACAGAGTCTTGCACGCGTTCTTGAAGGAGAAAATTCTGAGCGGAGAAAAATTGACGAAGTAACTTTTTCTCATGCAATTCAAATTGTGGAAGAATCTGTTGATTTCAAAAATGAGCTGGGAATTGTGCTGCATTATGAAAATTGGCACCCTGGCGTAATTGGAATTGTTGCATCCAGACTTGTGGAAAAATATTACAGACCTTCGGTTATGCTCACAACAATCGATGGAATTGCAAAAGGATCTGCGAGAAGTATTTCCGGATTTAATATTTACGATGCGCTTCAACACTGCGACGATCTTTTAATTCAATTCGGCGGACACGAAGCCGCTGCAGGCGTGGCAATACAGCTTGATAATGTTGATGAATTTAGAAGACGGTTTAACGCAATCTTGAATGAAAGGCTTACTCAGGATGACATCGTTCCGGAAATTAAAATTGATTCGGCAATTCATCTTTCGGAAATATCTCCAAAATTTATACGCATTCTCGATCAGTTCGCTCCGTTCGGTCCGGGCAATATGAGACCTATATTCCTGGCAGAAAATGTTTCTTTAATTGCCCCGCCGAGAATAGTTGGCTCAAATCACTTAATCGTAATATTAAGGCAAAATGGTAACGATAAAATATTCGACGCTATTGGATTCAATTTGGGCGAATACGCAAATATGATTGATAAAAACAAAAATTTGGTGGATATTGTATTCACGATTGAAAAAATTCAAAAAAACGGCGGCACTTATCCACAGTTAAGATTGAAAGATATACGAGTAAAAGAAAATAATTAATAATTCAGTTTTAGGAGAGTTACATGTCGGGCCACTCAAAATGGGCTACAATTAAGAGAAAAAAAGCAGCCATCGATGCGAAAAGAGGAAAGACATTTACAAAACTCATTAAAGAAATAACTGTTTCTGCGAGAATGAGCGGTGGAGAAATTGACGCAAATCCGCGTTTACGATTAGCTGTTGATAACGCAAAAGCGGCAAATATGCCGATGGATAATATTGATCGCGCTATTAAAAAGGCTACAGGCGAGCTTGAAGGCGTTAATTATGTAGAGTTGACTTATGAAGGATACGGACCATCGGGAGTTGCAGTTCTTGTTGAATGTATGACGGATAATAAAAATAGAAGCGTGGCTGAAGTGCGGCATTTGTTCAATAAATATGGCGGAAGTTTGGGCGAATCGGGTTCCGTTCTGTGGATGTTTGAACGCAAGGGAATTATTGCAATGCCTAAGCAGACAAAAACCGAAGAGGAAATTTTTGAAATTGTTCTCGAAGCCGGAGCGGACGATCTTCAAACGGAAGAAGAATTTTATGAAGTTGCAACTTCCGTAGAAAATTTTGAGCCCGTTCGCAGGACTTTGGTCGATGTGGGATTAACAATTGACAACGCATCGCTTCAATGGATCGCGAAAAACACCACTGCCGTCAGAGGCGAAGCATCCGAAAAAGTTATGAAGCTAATTGAATTGCTGGAAGAAAGCGACGACGTTCAAAACGTTTTTGCTAATGCAGATTTTGAAGAATAAATTCTAATTCTTATGATAATATTTGGAGTTGATCCCGGAACCATTATTACGGGTTTCGGGGTTATCCGTTACGAAAAAAACGAAATCACTTACATGGATTCCGGAATAATAAAGCCAAATCCTCATTTTGCAATTGCCTCCAAACTTCAGTTTATTTATACTGAACTTGACCGCTTAATTAAAAAACACAAACCCGATGAATTTTCTTTGGAAACAGCTTTTTACGGTAAGAATATTCAGTCTGCGCTTAAGATCGGTTATGCGCGCGGAGTATCCATGCTGGCGGCGGCGAATAATCAAATTCCGCTCGGAGAGTATTCCCCGCGCGAAGTTAAAAAAGCAGTTGTTGGAAAAGGCGGCGCATCAAAAGAGCAAGTGTTCTATATGATTCAAAAATTAATGAATATTAAAGACGAAAAAATAAAGCACGATGAAAGCGATGCGCTCGCCGTTGCCGTCTGCCATTCGTTTAAGATGAAGTCTTTCTCCGGCAAAAACGGAAACTGGAAAGATTTTGTAAAGGCAAATCCCGATAAAATTATTAACAATTAGAATTAGCCATGATTGGACATTTAACTGGAAAAATAATTTCGAAGAAACCCACGCAGATAATTGTGGACGTTAACGGTGTAGGATATTTAGTGAACATTACAATCCCGACTTTTGAAAAGCTCGAAGAGTTGGGCAAATCCGTTTCTTTGTTCACATACTTGAACGTGAAGGAAGACGCGCTGGCGCTGTATGGATTTTCTACTCTGTCCGAAAAAGAAATGTTCGAAATTTTGATAAGCGTAAACGGAATTGGACCCAAACTCGCTCAAAGCATTTTAAGCGGAATTCAGGTGGAGGAATTAAAAGACGCCTTGCGTAACGCGAACCTTTCGCGAATAATTGCCGTACCCGGCATTGGCAGAAAGACTGGCGAAAGGCTGTTGATTGAACTCCGCGATAAAATTGAAAATGTGTCCGATGAATTTACGGGAATTTCGCAGGCGGAATATTCTGTTAGAAATGATGCAGTTTCTGCTTTAACTAGTTTGGGTTACAATCACAAATCCGCCGAAAATGCTGTGCGTCAGGCAATTAACTCGAACGCAGCCGCCGGAATTGAAGAAGTTATAAAAGAAGCTCTTGCGCTGTTGAATAGATAAGGCGCTTTGCCACAAAGCCGCGAAGACACAAAGAGAAATTAAAGTAATTATTCGTGCCCCTGCCGGCAGGTTGGTGATTTTATGGCAGTTTTTTCTTGCCACTGCCATGGGCATCCTCCAAATATTGGAGTCCCTTGGCACGCCGGGAAAAGACTCAAAGACATAAGATAAAAATATAACAAATCTTCGTGCCCTGTCTGCAGTCAAGTTGGTGACTTTGTGGTACACAAATCAAATCGCTGTCTGAAAAACCACAACAGCCATGTCTTTAACTTTGTAACTTGACTCGTCATTACGGAATTCATAATTAAATGTAATTTTACTTTTATTTGTAAAATAGTATCCCGCCAAAAGCGTTAATCTTGATATTGTGTCTTCGGCAATTGCTTTGCTTCTATCGTAAGAATCTAGTCTAACGCCGACTTCAATTTTCTCCTTCGGCATCCAGACGCCGTAAAAATAAAACCCCGAAGAAATTTCATCCGGTTTTATAGAATCATATTTATAAACCGATTTAATGTACTCTGCCTGCAGGGTTAAGCTGTTGTAATTGAAAGCAATGTCAGTTCCGTAAGCTGCTTCGTCTGATGTGATTGTAACAAAATTTGCTTTGCCAGTGTAATGCGAAAAGCCTAATTGAGCAAAGTCCTTAAATTGAAATCCGAGATGAGAAACAAAATCTTTCTGATTGTTTTTATCCGGAGAGTTTGGTCCGCTGCCGTTCATAACCATCGCTTTTAATTCTGCGGAAATGCCTTCTGTCAAAATTAACTTACGCGAGGCTTCTATTCCAATATCTCTGTATGAACCGCCGTCGTTCCCTAATTTAGCTGCAATATTACCAAGCACATAAGACGGATTTGCAAATTTTTGATAAATAAGTGAAGTGTAAGTTTCCTTTCCAAAGGGATATTTGAACTGCCCAATTCTTAGCTGAACCAAATCATTTACATTGTACATAATCCAACCCTGCTTAAAAATAGATTTTTTGTTTGATTCATCATTGAAATCAGCGGCTACGTGATAGCTGACTTCCGGGGTAGCATTTCCTGTAACTATAAACCGAAGCGAGGAAAACCTAAATTCTGTGTTCGGCGTTTTGTCAACGGAATTATCGAACACAAAATTAGACATGTTCCAAATTCCAAATTGGGGTGCGGTGTTAAGCACAGATGTTTGCGCGTTTGCACTGAATGCCAGCATCACAATTAACAGCATCACTGGAAGCATGTTTTTCATTTATTCTCCAATTAAAATTTCTTATTGCAATATACGATGCAAAAAACGGCAATGTGTTTCAAAAAAATTTTTAATTTTTTTTGCAGTTACCCTATTTTTCACTTGAATTTTAGCAATCTTTAAAATAACTTAGAACTACAAAATCATACTAATCACAAAAGAAGGAATAATTATCGATATAACTCTACCGTAAATTCACTAAAACAAATAGTAGGGTTAATATTATGATTGTTTCTTTACCGCACTTAACAAATCAAGTTCGTCATCTTTCGCACGCTTCGCGTGTAAATATTAGTGTCTGTCAACTGGCTGACGGAACTTTATAACTGGTTATGTGTAATTATAATCATAATAATAACCTAATAAAGGGGGTTAGTATGTATAACGATCCTGGATTTGAAATCAAAAATCCTTTGGCGGATTTTATAAGCGATGAAATTTACGAATTGCTTGTAAGTAAAAATCTGATTAACGAAAAATCGCTGCGAGACTACAGAATCAAAAAGCAGTTCAAGTATCTCCGCGATAACAAAGTAAACGCCACCGAAGCGATTGAAAGAATTAGAGAAGAGCATCCTTATCTTCAGTTCGACTCAATAAGAAAAATTATTTATCTCGGCACAAAAGTTTGAGTGCGGGGGAGTAGTGCAAGATTAAGATTTTAATGGAACACGGATAACGCGGATTGCACGGATTAACGCAGATTGACTTTGCTCAGTAAAACGTTAAAAAAATTTTATCAGCGTAAATCTGGGTTGCGAAGCATCCGCGTCATCCGCGCTCCATAGAAAATTAGTTTATCTTTCAAAAGTTGTTAAATATTTCAAATGCTTTTTCGGATTACTCAAATACGGAATTGTTTATGGAAGATATTCTTTCTCTGCTTCTGCTCTTTGCGGTTGGAACAATTGCAGGTTTTATGAATGTTAATGCCGGCGGAGGATCCACACTAACTCTGCCTGCGCTTATTTTTCTTGGGTTGGACGCATCTGTTGCCCCGGAACAAACCGCATTGCAATATTCGTTCACAATGTCTCTGCCGTTTATTCATTTAAAAAAGAAAATTTCCAGCAATTCCCGGTCAGCGGCATGCTTTCGCTTTTTACTTTGCCGGGTGCAATTGCCGGGGCAGTTATCGCAGTGAACATGAGCAACGATGTATTTCGGAAGCTTCTCGGAATAGTGATGATTGGAATTATTATCTCAATGATTATTCCCAACAAGAAATTAAAGTTCGAAGACAATCCAAGCGGCAGCCGCGATTGGAAAGTTTATCTTTCGATGTTCGGCATTGGATTCTATGGCGGATTTATTCAAGTGGGTGTTGGATTTTTATTGACGGCGGCTCTTCATTATCTGATGAAACTAAATTTAGTTTACGTAAATATGCACAAAGTGTTCATTGTGTTGGTTTATACTTTTCCCGCACTTCTGATTTTTATATACACCGGAAACGTGAATTGGCAGCTTGGAATTGGACTTGCAGCGGGCAATGCGCTGGGCGCTTGGCGGGCGGCAAAGTTTTCTGTTAAAGGCGGCGAAAAGGTAATTAAAGGAGTTTTAATTGTCGCTGTTTCCATTATGGCGGTTAAACTTTTCGGCGCTTTTTAATAGATGATTACGAATAGCGGTTCACGGCTTTTGTGAGCCTATCCATAATAGCAATTCCCAAACCCGAAGCGTTTACTTTTTCCACGAGAATTAACTCTGCGTTACTCGTCTCAAGTTCGTGAAGATATTTAAAAAGATTTGCTGCGGCTTCGTGCATATCACTGGTCGGAGATAAAACTTTTTCCGTCGAAAAATTTATTCCGGCGCTGTTTGAAGAAAAAAATAACGCGGCAGTTTTTTCGGGGGCGCAAAACTTTAGTGAATGTTCGTCAATAAATTTGATTGGAATATTCGGCGCGTAATGGTGATTTATTTGTCCGGGCGAATTCGGTTTATCAAAATTATTTTCCTTCGCTCCAAGCTTTCCCGTGATGCTTTCAATTTCCTCAACTGATAAACCGCCTGGGCGTAGCATTATAAATTCATTTTCGGACGCTTCCAATATTGTTGATTCAATACCGACCGCACTTCCGCCGCCATCAAGAATGATTTTAATTTTACTGCCAAGCTGCTTCTCAACGTGGCTGGCGTGCGTGGGACTCAAAAACCCGAATGCATTTGCGCTTGGCGCAGCAACGGGACGATTTACGAGTTTTAAGAGCTTTGTCGCAACTTCATGCCGGGGCATTCTCACGGCTACTGTTGGATTTCCTGACGTCACTATTTCGGGAACGATATTTTTTTTTGGCAAGACTAAAGTAAGCGGACCAGGCCAAAATTTGTGAATCAGCTCTTCAACCAGAGGATTATTCACTTCGCAAATTTCTTCAAGCTGATCAAACGAAGAGATGTGCAGAATTAAAGGATTGAAAGAGGGTCTGCTTTTAACTTCAAAAATTTTGCTTACTGCGATAGGGTTAAATCCATCTGCGCCCAATCCATACACGGTTTCCGTTGGGAATGCAGCAACCTCACCGCTCAAAATTTCTTG
>JAHJTX010000270.1 GCA_018829545.1 Bacteroidota bacterium
TAAAGAAATCCTCTTACAAGTCCAATCATATCGTCATTCTTTTTGATTTGCGCTAATCCCGTTTCACACGCAGACATTACCAGCAAGTCTGAATTCGAAAGATTCAAGTTATAAATTTCGTGGAGTTCCAGCTAGATAGTACTTAAATAAAGTAAATCAACTAGTTTTTATCCGGCTGAAATTTGGGGAAATGTCTTCATTCTTCCTATCTTACTTCAAAAATAAATTTCTTTTTCCTTTATTGCTTTCGCAAGGTAAAATGTTGACGTAAATTCGAAATTGTGGGATAATTTCCGATTGCAAGGTTTTTTTGCCGACATGTTAATTGGGAGAAAATTATTTGCTGGGAAAATCAGCTCAGGAAAATATTTAAAAAGAAAGCCGCATAAAATAAATCTGCATTGGATTAAGCTGTACGTGATGAATTTAAAAATATCAATTAGCGGAATTAACAAATGAGTTGGATTTTCGGTTTCTATTCAAAGCGTTCAAACATTGATAAGTCAATTAAATATTGTCATCCGAATCCTATTGCTGTTATAAGTGAGCCAAATTATTATTTGTCAATCGGTGGAAATAAAAACACATCCTACATCGAAACAGAAAGACCTGACTCAAAATTTCTAATTTGTGGATTTGCCATCTCAGAAGATGCCGCCAAAATAGTTTCAAAAAACGATTGGAATCAAATATTAAATGGCTCGCCAAACGAATTGAATTCTTTGAATGGACATTTTTGTGGAATATTCATCAAGAATAATTCTCTTAATCTTTTTACAGATAAACTTGGATTGAGAGAATTTCATATCTATGAGACTAATATCGGTTGGTATTTTTCCACACGATTAGACTGGCTGCTAAAACTAAACCGTTTTGAAATGAATTTCGGCGAATTTGGTTCACGCTGGTTATTAATAAATCAATTGTCAAATCAAAGTATAGTTAAGAGTATTTATCGGTTAAATTGCGGCGAGAAAATAATTTTTAACAACAATCAATCTGTCGTTGAATCAATAAATTGGGTTCCATCAAAGGGAAAAAGTATAACTGATGAAGAATATAAAAGTAAACTGAAGAACTTAATCCTAACCGGTTTTAAGCGCTCATCAAAAATTTCTCTCAGTTTATCGGGCGGTATGGATTCACGAGTAATTTTATCTTTTTTGTTAAACGCCAACCATACAAATTGGGATTGTCACACATTCTTAACTGATTCAAAAATGGATTTGAGAATCGCAGAGAGGATTGCAAAAGATTTAGAAGTTAAACACAAAGTTTATTCTCTTGATGAACTTAGCACTTCGGCAATAATCGATAATTTATTTGAGTACATTGGAATTACTTACTTAACTGAATCCGGCTTTACATCTCAAAAACTAACCCATTACAAATTTTTTAGTGAAGACGAATTAATAATTGATGGAGGATTCGGAGAAATTTGGAGGAGGGAGTTTTTAACTCGATTGTTCTTTTACGGGAAAAAAGATCTGGAAAATGAAAATCATCCGAGTACTGTTAAATACTTATTAAATAATCGCGCTGATATTTTCACAGAGAACTATTCCGGTTTAATGATGAATGGATGTATTGAGCAAATTGACCATATCTCTCGTTCCCTGCCCTCAATAAATGAAATCGGAATTGGTAATTGGTTGGATTTATTTTCCTTGAAAACCAGATTAGTAAACTATTATGCCCAAGAACAGTCACGAATTGATAATTACGTAATGTCTTATATGCCTTTTATTCAGCCAAGTCTAATTAAGGACTTATTAAATGTGCCTATCACTAAAAGAAAAAACAGCCGCCTCTTTAAAAATATCATTCAATCAAATAGTGGGCGGCTCTCCAAATATAGTTTGGCTAAAGGCAACATGTCTTATCCTTTTTATTTCACACCTCTATTAAAAAGAGTTTATTCCATTCTTTACGGTAAGTTCGTTGGTAATAAAGCTAAGAATGAACTGGATTTATACTTACTAACAATTAAAGACTTTGTTTTTGATTCAATTCAATCAACTTCAGCAAAGAATTATGCTCCCTATAATTATCCTCGAATTTTAAAAGGAATTGAGTCCTACTACAAGGGAGATACCAGTAACAATACTTTTGTTGATTGGTTTATTAGCTTTGAAATCTTTAGACAAATTTTGGAGAGTGAACCAAACTCTGCTTTGATTGAGAATGGAATTGATTAGAGGATTTACTTGGTTAAATTTAATCTATATGAAGCAAAATATATTGCTAAACTTAATTTGCCTTTTTAGCGGAGATATCCTAAGCCGCCCCCAACTCAATTTTATTTCTTAGCGAATCAACTGTTTCCCGCATGTAAGTATCATTGCTCAATAATGTATCAACAGAATTAAATGCGTGAATAACGGTAGAATGATCCCTGCCGCCGAAATGAAGTCCAATTGTTTTCAATGAAGAGGTCGTTAATTTTTTTGATAAAAACATTGCGATTTGACGCGCAATTACGACTTCCTTTTTGCGGTTTTTTTCGCGCACTTTATTTTCATCAACGCTGAAATGATTGCAAACTACCTTTGTTATGTTTTCAATAGAAACAATTGTCTGCTTGTTTGTAGATATTTCCTTCACTGTCTTTTTCGTGAGAGCAAGATCAATTTCTTTGGAGTTTAGCGAAGCGCTCGCAAGAAGCTTGATTAAACATCCTTCCAGTTCGCGTATATTAGATTTGATGTTGAGAGCAATGTATTCAATAATTTCCGGTTCAAGAGCAATACCGAAACTTTTGCTTTTGTTATTTAGAATAGCGATGCGGGTCTCAAAATCCGGCGGTTGAATATCCGCAGTTAATCCCCATTGAAATCTCGAAACTAATCTCTCACTCAAACCTTTTAAATCTTTTGGCGGTTTATCGGAGGAAAGAATAATCTGCTTGCCCGACTGATGAAGAGTATTAAAAATATGGAAAAACAAATCCTGCGTTTTTTCTTTACCAATCAAAAATTGAATGTCGTCAATAATCAGCACATCCATATTTTTGTAATAGCTGGAAAATTCGTTCACTGTGTTCGATTGAATCGCATCAACAAATTCAACCGTAAAATGCTCGGAGGATAAATAAATTACCTTTTTGCTGCTGTGCTTTTCTAAAATTTTATTCCCCACTGCTTGGATAAGATGAGTTTTTCCTAATCCAACCCCGCCGTAAATAAAGAAGGGATTAAAAGAAGTCTCACCTGGATTATCGCTGATTGCAATAGAAGCTGCGCGAGCTAATTGATTGCCTTCGCCTTTAATAAAATTTTCGAATTTATATCTTGGATTAATATGAGAATCTATATCGGAAACCGCGCTGATTTGCGCTTCCGGCTGCTTTTTAACAACTTCAATTATTTCGTGTGCTTCAAAAAGATTATCTTTCTCTTCAACAATTACATAAACCAATTTGCCGTTTTCGCCAAGCACTTGAGAGATGACTTTATTAATTAATGTATTATAATGCTCGTCAATCCATTCAATAAAGTAATTGTTAGGCACCTGAATTTTCAAAACGTCATTGCTGTAATCAATTGGTTTTATAGGAATAAACCACGTATTGTAGGTAATAGGCGGGACATTTGCCTTAATAATTTCTAAACATTGTTTCCACATGGTCTTTGTATAATCAGTCGTTTCCAAAGCAGCAGAAGAATCCTTCATAAAAAGTTATCAACAAATTAGAGTTATAAAAAGTTAGCTAAATTTTATAGTTTTATGCCATCAATGAATGGCAGAGAAACACTATCCACAGATTATCAACATTAAGTGGGTTTCGTAATTTATTGCAAAACAACACTTTAGCAGAGGTTAAATAAAAATAAGGAACAAATCATCACAATATTAAATCGCATCACGTCTCTTGTTAGCAATGTGAAACGTTTCACAAAATCAAGTTATCAACAAATTATCAACATGGGCAATACTTCTCTGAAGCGGGGTGAAAATAGAATTATTTTGTATGTCGTGCAAATTAAATCTTGTTGTTTTTTATAAGTTATTGTTATAAAACAAAATAAAATTTTTCTCTGCGGGGTTGATTTTTAAACATACATTTTGTGTTTATTTATTGATGTACTAAATTGTTATACAAAATAAAACGGAGTGCTAATTGAAGGTAGTTATTACAGGTGGAGCAGGTTTTATCGGCAGTCACATTTCTGAATATTGGTCTAAGAACGGAGCTGAAGTTCATGTTATTGATAACTTGCGCACAGGTTATCAAAAAAACATTAAGCATCTTAAATCAATTAATTTTCATAACGGAAGCATAACTGATGCTCAGTTAGTGAACAGAGTTTTAGAAAATACTGATTACGTGTTTAATCTTGCCGCGTTAGTCTCCGTTCCGGAGTCATTACAGAAACCGCAGGAATGTGTAAATATAAATGTGATTGGACTATTGAATATTCTCGAAGCAGCAAAGAATCATGGAGTGCAGAAAGTGGTTCACACAAGTTCGGCTGCAGTTTACGGTGACGATCCTGAACTTCCGAAGAGAGTTTCGATGAATCCTGCGCCGAAAACGCCATATAGTATTACAAAATTAGACGGTGAATATTACTGCAACATGTATAAAAATGAGTTTAGCATGAACACTGTTTCGCTAAGATATTTTAATGTGTTTGGTCCGAGACAAGATCCCAAAAGTCAATATGCAGCCGCGGTTCCTATCTTTATTCACAAGGCAATAAAAAACGAAACGATAAAAATATTTGGCGACGGCACTCAAACAAGAGATTTTATTTTTGTGCGTGATGTGGTGAAGGCAAATGTTTTAGCGGCAGAAAAGCTTGATGCTCGCGGAGTTTATAATGTGGCAAATGGCAATTCAATTTCGATTCTTGAACTGGCAGAAATTATTATTGATTTAACCGGCTCAAAGAGCAATATAGAATTTGCCGATGAACGCCCGGGAGATATAAAGCACAGTATTGCTTCAATTGAGGAAACGATAAAGGATTTAAAGTTCCAGCCTTTAAAAAAATTAAAGCATGAAATTGCTGAAACCATTTTATTTTTTGAGAAAACAATAATTTGATTATGAAAAACATATTAATAGTTTTTACCGGCGGTACATTTTCTATGAAGATTGATGAAAAAACCGGCGGCGCGGTTCCCCACTATCATGGGAGCGAATTAATTAATATGATTCCTGAGGCGGCTTCTTTGGCAAACATTTCCTCTTATGAATTCGGCATGTACCCCGGTCCGCACATGACGCCGGAATTGATGTTTGAACTTTCTAAAAAAATAAGCGGTTTTGTTTCAAATCCAGATATTGACGGAATAATAGTAACACACGGCACAGACACGCTTGAAGAAACTGCATATTTACTTGATCTTACGGTTGATACGGAAAAACCGATAGTTGTAATCGGAGCGATGAAGACGAGTTCAGAACCCGATTGGGATGGACCGAAAAATCTTCTCGACGCAATACGCATAATCAATAATAAAAATAGTTCCGGCATGGGCGTGTTAGTTTGCTTGAATGGAGAAATAAACTCTGCAAGTGAAGTAACAAAAACCCACACCGAGGATATTGAAACTTTCCACAGTCTTGATTTTGGAGCGTTAGGATTTGTAAATCGTGAGCGCGTGTTTTTTAACAGAATACCGCGCAAATTAGAAATTGTAAATACCGCCAATATTAATTCGAATGTAGATTTGATTAAAATATGCGCTGGAATGGACGATAAATTTTTCAAATTTTCTGCCGATAGCGGCGCCGATGGTATTGTATTCGAAGCGATGGGTGTTGGTAATGTTCCGCCAAAAGTGTTTGAGGGCGTTAAGTATGCCTTGAATAAAGGAATCCCTGTTGTTTTAGTTTCGCGCTGCCCTGCCGGCGAAACTCTGGATATTTACAGCTACCCTGGCGCAGGCAAATGGCTTAAAGAAGCCGGAGTAATTTTCACCGACTATTTAAATGGTCAAAAAGCTAGAATTAAATTAATGCTTTGTCTCGGCATCACAAACGAACTCAAAAAACTCCGAGAGTTAATCGATGAATAAGTGGATAAATCTTATTCATCGTCTTTGACCAAATTGTAATTAACAACTCGCTTGGAACAAACTTATCATCCAAACAAATAGTAGCTTTGTACTTGAGGCACCGGATGCATGTAATTCCTCTCTCAGTTTTTCTCAAATACTAAAACCCAGTCAATATCAATTATCCCACCTCTACCTTTTCTATCAAATCTCATATATCGGTTTTTTATTTTATATCCCCAACGATTAATAAGCGAAAAACCATTTCTTTCAGCAATATCAACAAGATAATTTGACGTATTAAAAAATATTTCACTTACTGTGCTATCACCTATAACCATGATATATTTAGTTCCTTTTTCCAATAGATAAGACAAATTTGCAAAATGAAATTCCATATCAAGAAAATACTTATAAGTTAGATATGAATGCTTGTTGCCGTTCTTTGAATCTGTATTAAATACTGAAATAAGTTTCTCGTCTAGGTGTGGTATTGACAGTTTGGTTTCCATTGGGTTAAAATCACAATAATCAGCTTTATGAAAGTGTTTTGATCCTATGTAAAGCTTTTTCTTGCTATTCTGTAAAGCAAGCGTTTGCAATTCAAATAGATCACCGATCCAAAATAGTTCAACCATCTGATTATACAGATAATCAATTGCCTTAATATAGGGAGGTGAGGTTATAACTAGATTAATTCTGTAGCCGGATAATTTCTTTTTTAAATCAGAAGAGCAATTTGATCTGATGACAGTGCTCTTAGCCTCTTTGTAGACCAATTTACTAAATTCTTCTATTCTGGTTTTAAAATATTCTAGTTGACTAAAAAACAAAAAATATACTTCTTCTGGAACTTTTAGCTTTGTATGAGAGACATAAGTCTTTTGAGATTCGTTATCAGCATTTGAAATTCTTCTAACTATCGAAGAGAAGCAAATCATTAAAAAATCCTTTATATCCAGTACGTTCTTATTATTTCCATAAATTGTAGGAATTTTATCGATGAGTGATCTTATAATTGATAACTTTTTAATAGCATCATCATTAAACCAATGATTAATGTTATTTATTGAGGGATGGAAGTTGCCATTTTTTGAATGACTGATAGAATTTCTTAACCAGCCAAGAATTTTTTCTAGTTTATCTATATTTAGAGGCGTGGTTTTAACTTTCGAAATTAGACACGAAAGAGGATCTATGTCTATTCCTACTGAATTATTAAAGGAGAGCATAGACTCTACTAATGTCGTTCCCGAACCACAGAATGGATCGAGAACTATACTCCCCTCATCAGGCAAGTACTTTTTTATACCCCAATTAGGAATTAACGGTATAAATTTAGCGGGATATTTATGAAAACCGTGTGTGAATGAAGTTGTGCCATTAGTATGAATATTAAAAATTGTATTGTCTTCTACTTCGATTGGAATGATCTCTTTTATATACGTTATATTTTTTTTCATTTCTGCAATAGGATTATACTTTCTCTTAAAAAATCTTTTAATGGATTTAATGCAATTTTTTGTTGTGAGCTTGTTGTTAAATGTCTCGTAATAAAAATGTCTTTAACTTTATATCCAATTTCTTTTGCAATATCTGCAATAATTATATCTGTGGGAATTATAACTCCAGTGTAGGCAGAATTACCAACTACAATGCCAATATATCCATTCGGGATAGTCTGATCAAACAAAGTTTTCAATAGGGTATAGCTGTCATCAAAATATCCTCTAACAACATTAGGGATTTTTTTGCTCCATAATATTTCGAAATCAAATAGCTCAATCAGAGCCTCAATATTTTCATTTCTATATCTAATTTCTTTATGGTTCAGTGAATTTGTATTTGACCGAAAACCATTATTCCGTAATTCCTTGAATTCCTTCTTATCATCAACAAATCCGCCTAGCCAAAGTTCAACTTTATGAATTTCAAAGTAATCAAAGCAATTACAATAAGGAGGTGAATAAAAAGTAAGCTGAATATCATCCTTGAAATATTCTGTAAAATTAAGACAATTCCCATTGAAGAATTTTGGTGGTTTATCACATTCACCATAATGATTTTTAATGTCATTAAAAATTACGTTAAGGTGAGCAACTAATACATTCTTAACATATTTAAATTTGTCTTCTGGGAAAACATTCTCTTCCCATTCTTCCTTGTCAATGTTTATATAACCACTCGGAGTACGAATTCTGTTTTTATATTTAATACCGTTGCCTTCTTTCTTAACATTTGATACTTTTTCAATTATTGCCAACCAGGCAGCAAAGAAGATTTTTCTAACTTTTTGATTTTCAATTTTCTCTATTATGATTTTAAAGTTAAGAAGAGACTGCAAAATATCTTTGTTAAATACTCTTTTAGCTAATTCAAATTTAGTCTTGAATATTTCTTCAGGGTGAGATACTAAGTCAATTTCTCTTATATATATCTCGATATCCTCAATATCTTTTCTGTTATAAAACTCATTTTCGACCTCAGCCACCAAAATAGAAATTGGATTCACATCAATACCAAATGAGTGCAAGTTTTTTTGGCGAGAAGCTAATTGAGTTGTTCCACTGCCGCAAAATGGGTCGAAAACATTCCCAGTTATATTTAATTCATCTAAAAATGAATGGACGAGTTTTGTTGAATACCCTTCACGATAAGGAAACCAACGCTGCACAGGTGTCTTGTGGGCATTTTGAAAATGAACTTGATTGCCAAATGATTCTGCATTAAAAAGAGGGAGATTCTTTTCTAATGTGCTAAATATTTTTATTTGTTCGGAAAGCCTCTGAGAAAGTTCATATTCAAATAGGTTGTAATTTATAGAGGGTTCAGAAACAATGCGCTCAATTTTAAATTCATCAAAATATGTAACTCTTTTTTCGTCGATAATTTTCATAATCTAGTTTTTAAAAATATCATTTCTATGATACTGAATAAATTCAATTAAAGGCATCCTACCATCTAATCTGTTTTTAATTACAATATTTGTGCTGGAAATAATACTAGTTTTAAGGTGCTGATCAACAATCTCATTAAATTTTGGTGACGTAACAACTCTGTGATCATCGGTCAAAGAAAAATAACCTTTGTCAAAAGCGATATGACAGTGCCGACATAAACAAATTCCGTTTAATATGTGTGAGCGATGAGGTGTTCCTTCCTCAGTTAAATTGTCTGGTTTTATGTGAGAAGATTCGACGAATAATTTACCATCTGTATCGCAATTAGGAACAGCGCATTTATATTCATACTTTCTTTTAATTCTGATTGACCATGTATTATTTCTAATTCGCCTCGTAGAATTAGCAAAACGAGTGGCATTACTTAATATGTCCAAATCAGGTATTGATATTTCCTCTTGTTCTGAAATTACTTCTATCAATGGTTCAGTAAGAATACCATCGGTTATTTGTTCCTCTAAATTTTGTTCTTCAGCAATAGCCTCAAATATTTGTCTAAATGACTCTCGAAATGGTGAATTATCAGTAAGTGGGTTGTGCCTAATTTTATTCCAATCATCTACATTTAATAGTGGATTTGGATTAAACCGTTTAATATCTTCAACTAAATTGGCAAAGTGCGTTGTTAATATTAAGCCACCATTTTGATCTATAAATAAACCGCTATTAATTAAATCTCTTTTCCAATATGATGTATTATTTCCTATTCTTGTTGTATTGCCGTCAACGAGAGCCTGCAATTCTGCTTGAGATATGAAATTATTTGAGTCAAGATTATTCAACAAAAATTGTAGCGGCATTTCTCCTTCAGAAGGATTATAGCTGAATTGAGGTGAAGAATTATTAAAAGCATATATTGCAAGCGAAACACATAATGTTAATCTCTGGATTTTATTTGCTGCGCTAAAATTTCCAACTGAATATAAATCATTCCATAAACTTCCCATCCTCGTCCAAACTAAAGGGCAGGCATTACCATCTTGAACAAAACCATATCTAATCATAGCTCGGATTTTTGTCTGCATTGTTGATGGTTGAATGTTAGCAACATCAGCAAAATTATACATCTTCGGATTATCAAGTCTTCCGCCAGACCATCTGAATCCAACATATTCAATTTTTTGACTCTCCAGCACGAGACTTCTCACTGCTAGTAATTCATCACGATTTGAGCTGCTTCTTGAATGAAACCAATCGCCATTGATATTTGCCATAACTTACCATTTTGTTTGTCTCAAAAATATGAAATTATTAAGATTTTGACCGATCTTTTTATTGGAATAGCATATTCTTCATCCTCTTCGCACACAACTTCTTACTCTTAACGATATTTTATACTATTTTTGTGTCAACAGTTAAAAGTGTGGAGAACATTTTATGAGTAAAATAACTCATGTTGTAAAGCGGAATGGCGCGATTGTAGATTTCAATCCGGACAGAATAGTAAACGCTATTTATAGAGCGGCTGTTTCTGTTGGCGGTCGCGACAAAGATACTGCAAAAAAATTGGCGGAAAAGGTAATTGCAATACTAGAAGCAAACTGCCCTCCGAATTGCAGACCGCATATTGAAGAAATTCAGGATGTTGTTGAAAAGGCACTGATAGAAAACGGGCACGCTAAAGTTGCAAAAGAATATATTTTGTACCGCGATGAGCAGAATCATCGTAGAGTAATGAACGCTCAGCAGGGAACGCGTCCATCGGAAAATATTCCGTGGTCAAAAATCTGGCACATTCTCGATTGGGCAGCATCAAACGAACTTCACACAATTGAACACTTGAATAAAAAAATTGCAGATGGAAAATTCGCTGAAGTTGTTGAACTCTCTGAAAAACATTATCTGCACGATCTTGAAAATGCCGCTAAGAAAATTGCAGAAAGAAGCAAGGATCTGAAATTTGTGTTTATCAGCGGACCCTCTTCTTCGGGAAAAACTACTACAACAATAAAAATTGAAGAGTATCTAAAAAAGAGTGACTTAAGTTTTGTGCCGTTAAATGTTGACCACTACTTCTTTGATCTTGATATGCACCCAAAAGATGAGTTCGGAGATTACGATTTTGAAACTCCTCAGGCTTTAGATCTTCAACTAATAAATGAGCACTTAATCGAATTAGGAAAAGGCAATGAAGTTTTAATTCCTTATTATGATTTTAAACTCGGTAAACGTGCACTCAACCACACACCTCTTAAATTAGCGGAAGGTCAGATCCTTTTGATTGACAGCCTTCACGGATTATATCCTGCATTCAGTGAAGGAATAAGCGACGATGTTAAATTCAAACTTTATCTTGAGCCATTGCTGCAGATGAAAGCTCCGGATAATTCATACGTGCAGTGGACGGACATAAGACTAATCAGAAGAATGCTAAGAGACTCCGTGCACAGAGCATACAATCCACAGCAGACTTTAGAGCATTGGCATTACGTGCGCGCGAGCGAACTAAGGAATATTATTCCTTACAGCCATAATGCAGATCACATTATCTCCAGCGGTATGCCTTACGAAATTGCGCTTTACAGTCACAGAATATTAGCCAAATTTGAAGAATGGGAAAAGATTTATGCCGACAATCCTTTAAGAGAGGATGCATACAGAAGAGCAAGCCGCGTTAAGAATATTTTAGCTTCCGTTACTCCGGTTGAAGATGATTCCGCTGTTCCAATTAATTCTGTTCTTAGAGAGTTTATTGGGGGAAGTATTTATAAATATTAGGTTAAAATCTAATTAAATTTTATTGACATGCCTTTGTAGATTGCGGATTATTATTTGTTCCTAATAAAGCACCAATATTGAAAATTATATCTACTCTGAGAAAAAGAAAAATTTAAATCTTTGGCTAGATTTAAAAATTCTCATTATTTTGCTTTAAGATTTATTGAAATAAGCCTATGAATAATCCAATATTAAACAACCCATATCTTGAACCAACACATCATTATTCGACAAACGAAAACGGTGAGCTCGATTACGAACGCATCGTAGAGAGCAGAAGAATATTTACACCCGATATTAATATAATTCCTTCGCGGCAGATCGGACAAAAATCCATATTTACAGCGAATGACTACGAGAGTGAATACAGCGGGAATTTGGTAAATATGCTTCGTAAAGAAATAAAAAAATGGCGTCAAGAGGATTACCCAAATACCACTAGGATTACTAAAGAGTTATTACACTTCTGGTTTAAAAATGATGACCGGCATGCAACAGAAAAATTATTCTTCGCTCAACAAGAAGCAATTGAAACTGCTATTTGGCTGAATGAAGCAATTGAGAAAAGTAACGCCGGACAAAATATCCTGCGAATAATAGCCGAAGCAAACAAAATTAAAGGCAATTCAAAAGCTCCGCATTTACCGCGTATTGCTTTTAAAATGGCTACGGGAACCGGTAAAACGGTGGTAATGGGCGCATTTATTGTATACAATTATTTTAATCGTCAGGAATATAGAACTGACGTAAGATTCGCAGATTACTTTTTAATTGTTACTCCCGGAATTACCATCAAAGACCGGCTTGGGGTTTTGTTTGTGGATAAATCATCCAAATCAGAAATAGAAAGAAATGATTACTATTTTCAGCGCAAACTTGTGCCTCCCAAATGGGGGTCAAAACTTGCGAGCATTAACTCACGACTGATTATAACAAACTATCATTCGTTCGAAAGACGAACTCTGCAAGGGAATAAAAGATCACCTTTCGACGGAAAAATTTCCGAACATAATGAGCAAGGCAAAGCTTTAAAGTACGAAGCAAAAGAAGATTACAACAGCGTCATCAAAAGAGCGCTCGGCAAGTTTAAAACGGGTTCTCGTTTATTAATTATGAATGATGAAGCGCATCATTGTTATTTTCCCAAATCGAGCGGAAAAACTAAAGACACAGAATCCGATGAAAATGCAAAAGCTGCCGTTTGGTTTACAGGAGTAGCGGAAGCCTATAAAAAATTTAACGTTAAAACCGTGTATGATTTATCCGCAACGCCGTATTATTTGCAAGGAAGCGGTTACGATGCATACAGTTTGTTCGGTTGGGTGGTTTCGGATTTCGGATTAATCGAAGCTATTGAATCGGGTTTGGTGAAAATTCCATTTTTACCCGAAACGGATAATACTCAAGAATTAACGATACCTAAACTCAGGGATCTTTATGAGCACGTTAAGAATGATCTTCCGAAGAAAGGACAAAAAGCAAAAAGAAAAGCAGCAAGAGAAGAAGGAAACGAATTAACGGAAGAACCGCCAAAAATTCCCGCACTCGTAAAAGGTGCATTAGACCAATTCTATAATCACTACAAAGATTATTATGAATTGATACGAAAGAAAGGTGAAGAGAACACAAATCTTTTCACACGTCCGCCCGTGTTTATTGCCGTCTGCAACAATACTTCGGTTTCTAAAGAAGTTTATAAATTTGTTGCCGGCTACGAAACCGAAAGCAGAACAGGTGAAAGCATTACAATTCCCGGAAATTATGACCTACTTTCAAATTACGATAAAACCGGTATTCTAAAACGAAAACCTCCGACTTTGCTGATTGATTCAGATGCGCTCGAAGATTCCAATCAAGTAAGCGCAGATTTCAAAAAAATATTCGCTTCCGAAATTGAAGAATTTAAAAGAGAATACGCACAACTGCGCGGGCAAGGTGCGGCAGAAAGAATAACCGATGCAGAAATTTTAAGAGAAGTTGTAAATACTGTAGGCGAGTCCGGTAAATTGGGAGCTCATATTCGATGCGTTGTTTCGGTTTCGATGTTAACTGAGGGCTGGGACGCAAACACAGTTACTCACATTATGGGTCTACGCGCATTCGGTTCGCAATTGCTTTGTGAACAAGTAGCTGGTAGAGCTTTGCGCAGAATGAATTACTTTCTGCAAGGTTACGATAAAGACGGAAAGCCAAGCAATGATAAACGCAAAATTGTAATTGAAAAATTCCCTCCCGAGTATGCGCACATCATCGGTGTACCGTTTAAGTTTTTTAAAGGCGGAACAGCCATTCCCGGAGAAACAAAAGAATACACGTATATTCATGCGCTTAAGGAAAGAGAAGAAATGTTGGAAATTACTTTCCCGAATGTGGACGGATACCGCGTTGAATATGGCGACGACGAAATTCAGTACGATTTTGAAAATGTGGAAAACTTCGAAATTGACGGCTCACAATTTCCGATAGAAACCGATATGTCTTCCGCGTTTTCGGCGGCTACAGAAAAGCTGAAAGTTAAAAGCGTTCTTGCCAAAAGAGAACAGGAAATAGTTTTTATCTTAACAAAAGAATTAATTAAATATCATTTTGCCGATGACGACGGGCATCCGAAATTTCAAAAGTTTAATAAGCTAAAGGATATTGTTAGCTATTGGTACAAAAACAAACTTGTTGTATTAAATATTGCTGATGAAAACTACAAAAAGTTGATATTTTTCAGCGAACCTAAAACAGTGGTCGATCACATTATTCGTGGAATCAATACTCACATTAATACTTCTGAAAATATGAAACCGGCATTTAATTATTACAACAGATTCGGAAGCACGAAATATGTTCACGGAAATACATCCAAGGAAGTATTCGCAACAAAAAAAAGCCACATAAATTTTGTTGTGATGGATTCCGATTGGGAAGGTTTTTGCGCTAAAACTCTTGAAGCTATTCCCGAAGTTATCAGCTATGTAAAGAATCAATTTCTCGGACTCAAAATTCCTTACGTTAAAGACGGAAAGGATAAAGATTATTACTGCGATTTTATTGCGCGGGTAAAACGCAAAGACGGTTCAACTACAAATTTGCTGATTGAAATTAGCGGAATGAATACTGACAAAGACGAAAAAAAATGGTTCGTTAATAACCGTTGGCTTCCCGCGGTAAATTCCGCCGCAGATCAGAATAATTACGATAAATGGTTTTTTATCGAAATTGCCGGAGATATCAGAAATATCAGAATTCAACTTGATGAAAAAATTAAAGAGATGTAAGGTCGAGCGACTTGTCCCGACTCTGTCGGGATGCCGCGTCTAAGGTAACAATTTGTGACCTTAAAATTGAAAATGGAAGTACAGAGAAAAAACAATATGAATGAAATTCAAATTGCAGAAGAGAAATTATTAAGCTCAATCTTTGTTGTAAAAGAGCAGAAAGTAATGCTGGATAGCGATTTGGCTTTTCTTTACGGAGTTGAAACCAGAACGCTGAATCAAGCGGTAAAGAGAAACTTCGATCGTTTTCCGATAGATTTTATGTTTCAACTTAGCGAAGAAGAATGGCAGAACTTGAAATCACATTTTGTGACTTCAAGATGGGGCGGGAGAAGAAAACTTCCGTATGTATTCACCGAACAAGGAATCGCAATGCTTTCATCCGTGCTCAATAGTAAGCGGGCAATTCAAATCAACATTTCAATAATGCGCGTATTTGTTAAAATGAGGCAGTTCGCCGCAAACTATTCCGAACTGCTTGAAAAAATTGAAGAGATTCAAAAACAAGAAGGCGAACAAAATCAGCACATCGCAAATATTTACAGAATAATTGAAGAGCTCGTAAAACCCGAATTAGAAAACAAAAATCCAATTGGTTTTAGAATAGAAGAAGAATAATTATGGCAAAGAAAAAAATCGAATCAATTCATCACAAAGGCAATAGAGCGCACATTCCTTCGCGCGAAGAAGCGGGATACGAAGACGTAAGTGAAAAAGTAGCCAAAGGCAAAAGTAAAGTTGAGCTTCCGCTTAATACCGTTGTGCACCGCGGGCAAGACCCCGAACTTTATTGGATGAACAAATACGGGAACGATGACCGAGAGCAGCTTTTGAAAGTTGATATCCGCTCGCTCTACCGCTATGAACACATTGCGCCCGAAACTTTGATTAACGGATTGTACAAAGTTGTTGAAAAAAAGAAAGATGAATCACAGTTCGATTTTTTCTCCGCCAACGAACTTTTTGGCAATGCGCTTGAATACGACGAACTTGAAAAAGTAAGCGAATATTACAAACACAGCGACGGCTGGACTAACCGCATTATTCAAGGCGATAGTTTGCTTGTAATGGCTTCGCTGCTGGAACGCGAAGGAATGGCGGGGCAAATTCAAACTATTTACATCGATCCGCCGTACGGAATTAAATACAACAGCAACTGGCAGATGCGGCTTAACGACCGGAATGTGAAAGACGGAAGCGACGAACATTTGAGCGGCGAACCTGAACAAATTAAAGCTTTCCGCGATACTTGGGAACTCGGCATACACAGTTATTTAAGTTATCTGCGCGATAGACTTCTTATTGCAAGAGAACTGCTCACCGAAAGCGGCTCTTGTTTTGTGCAGATTTCTGACGAAAACGTGCACCTCGTCCGAAATGTTATGGATGAAGTTTTTGGTTCAGAAAACTTTATGAGTTTGATCAGCTTAAAAAAGAGCGGAAGTGATACATCAACTTTTTTGTCAAATATTTCCGACTATATACTTTTTTATAGTAAAGACAAAAATGCAACAAAATATCGGCAATTATTTTTTGATAAATCTGTTGGAATTGGTGATTCCACTGGGGCAAGATATGATCAGTTAGAATCACCGGATGGTAATATTCGTCGCCCACAAACAACTGAAGAGAGAACAAATCCTAAACTTATTCCGAATGATTGGAAACCATATAAATTTAGTAACCCTTGCTCACAACACGATAATCCACTGCACCGAAAAAACCCTATTGAACTTGAAGGTAAATATTATTTTCCCCCAAAAGATAGGCAGTGGTCAACTAATATTGAGGGAATGAAAAAGTTAATATCTCTAAATAGATTAGTCTCTACGGGTAAAAATTTAGCATTTATAATGTATTTGGATGATTATCCTGTCGTCCCCATTAACAATATTTGGGTTGATTCTATAATGCGGAATGAAAGGGATTATATTGTGCAGACTGCATCAAAAGTTATAGAACGCTGCATATTAATGACGACCGATCCGGGCGATATAGTTTTAGACCCAACATGCGGAAGCGGTACAGCTGCTTACGTTGCAGAGCAATGGGGCAGAAAATGGATTACAATTGATACAAGCCGTATTGCGCTTAACATTGCAAAACAGCGTTTAATGACTGCAACATATCCGTATTACTTGCTTTATGATGAATTGGGCGGCGATATCCGCCAGGGCTTTAAGTACAAAACCGTTCCGCATATCACGTTAAAATCTCTTGCGAACGATGAGCCTCCAGGAGAAGAAGTTTTGTACGATCAGCCGTTCGAAGACAAAAAGAAGCTGCGCGTTTCCGGTCCGTTTACAGTAGAAACATTACAAAACTACGAGCCGATGAATCCCGAAATGTTGGACTCAGACAAAAGAGAAGAAGACGCCGGATTTGAGGAAAGAATATTCGAGCACTTAAAATCCGCAGGCGTAAAAAACGGAATTAAAAACGAGCACGCAAAATTTATACGCGTTGAAAAACTTGCCGATAGTTACATTCATGCGGAAGGATTTTACAATTCCGGTTCCGGCGAACGTAAAGCGTATTTGCATATCGGTCCAAAATTCGGAACGGTGAGTAAAATGCAGGTAAACGAAGCGATAAAATCATGCCGCCAGCGTGGAGACGGCGATTGGCTGATAATTCTTGGTTTCAGCTTCGAAAGCGATATTTCAAATCAAAGTATTACAAAAAGCATGGGTTCGTTCGAAGTTACAAAAGTGCGTATGCACGATGATTTAATGCAGGATGGTTTGCTCAAAAAAGACAAAAAAGCTGCGTCGTTCGTAACAATAGGCGAACCCGATGTTAAACTTCACAAAAAGGGAAACGAAGCAACGGTAGAAATTTGCGGACTCGATATTTACGATCCGATTAGAGACGTTGTAAATGCGCGCAATGTGGAAGACATCGCATATTGGATGGTTGATACCGATTACGACGGAAGCAATTTTGTTGTGCGCCAAGTTTTCTTCTGCGGCGGTAACAAAGACGAATTCGGAAAGTGGCGAAAAGGATTGAACAATCTTGCCAAACAAAAAACCAAACGTGTTGCGGAACTTACGCTTAAAATTGAAATTGACGACGAAGCTTTCGACCGGCTTTACGGATTTGAATCGCATTCGTTTGAAATTAAAAGCGGACAGAAAATAGCTGTGAGAGTTGTTAGTCAATTTGGTGAGGAGAGCACAAAGGTAATAACAATATAAGATCGTTAAAAATCTCTAAGCATATTTATCCTCAATTCCAAGTTGATAATTATTTTTAAATCCGCTTCATTTGATGTTACAAAAATTATGGGATTGTTATGAATATACCAGCAGTAATTGCATCCGAACTAAATGTAAAAGTAAGTCAAGTTAATGAAGTAATTACGCTCTTCGGAGAAGGAGCTACAATTCCCTTTATCGCCCGCTATCGTAAAGAAAGAACTGACGGTCTTGATGAGGAACAGTTAAGAGTTATAGAAGAGCGCCAAAATTATCTTACGCTTCTGCAAGATAGAAAAGCGACCGTTCTTAAAAGCATAGAAGAACAGGGCAAACTTACGGATGAATTAAAAGCAAAAATTGAATCTGCCGTAAAACTGCAGGAAGTTGAAGATTTGTATCTTCCTTACAAACCCAAAAGAAAAACCAGAGGCACAATTGCCGTTGCAAAAGGTCTTGAACCGTTGGCGTTGTTCATTCTAAATAATCCCAATTTCAACGGGAACTTTGAAGAAAAGCTTGCCGAATTTATTAACGAAGATAAGGGCGTTAAATCCATTGATGAAGCTCTGCAGGGCGCTAAAGATATCATCGCTGAAATGATTAGCGATAATGCCGAGGTAAGAAAAGCCCTCCGTGAATTAATGATTGATACAGGAAAGATAAGTTCACAAAAAGCCAAAGTGAAAGAAGAAGATATTCAACCGAATAAAAAAGACGTTTACGATATCTATCACGAATTCATTGTTCAAGCGGCTACTATTAAACCGTATCAAACACTTGCGATCAATCGAGGTGAGAAGGAGAAATTCTTAAAAGTTTCCATGGTAGTTGATAATAACCAAGCGTTAAGCGTGACTTATAAAAGGGCATTTAATTTCAAGAAAACAATTTTCGAAGATATCCTTAGAGAAACTGTGGAAGATTCATTCCAGCGGTTAATATTTCCTTCGATAGAAAGAGAAGTGCGCAATCATTTGACAGAAATTGCAGATTTGCACGCGATTGAGGTGTTTGCGTCAAATCTGCGTCAATTGTTGCTTCAGCCGCCGATCAATAATAAAATTATTCTTGGAATTGATCCTGGGTTTTATTCAGGTTCAAAATTGGCTGTTATCGATACAACAGGAAAATATTTGGAGGGCGCTACAATTTATCCGCACCCGCCGCAGAATAAAATGACCGAGTCAAAAGCAAAAATTTTAGCGCTTGCAAAAAAATACAGCATCGGTCTAATTGCTATCGGCAATGGAACCGCAAGCCGCGAAACAGAATTTATGATTGCTAGTTTGCTAAAAGAAAACAATCTCGAGTGTCATTATCTAATAGTAAACGAAGCCGGAGCTTCGGTTTATTCGGCATCAGTAATTGCGAAGGCAGAATTCCCTGATCTTGAAGCAAGTCAGCGCGGGAACATTTCAATTGCAAGAAGAGTTCTTGACCCGCTCGCGGAGCTTGTAAAAATTGATTCAAAATCAATCGGCGTCGGTTTGTATCAGCACGATGTTGATCAAAAACTGCTCAATCAAAAATTAGAGTATGTTGTTGTTAGCTGCGTAAATTATGTCGGGGTGGATTTGAACACAGCTTCTGCTTCACTATTAACTCACGTAAGCGGATTGAATAAACGAATTGCAAATAACATTGTACGTTACAGGGAAACAAACGGGCGGTTCGCAAATAGAAATCAGCTGATGGAAGTTTCCGGAGTGGGCGAAAAACTTTTTGAACAATCTGCCGGATTCTTGAAAATACCTGGCGGAGATAATGCTCTCGATAATACTTTCATTCATCCTGAATCGTATTCCGCAACCGAAAAATTGTTGAAAATGTGTGGAATGAATATTTCCGAGATTAAAGAAAAAGGAAGCTTCCTAGATTTATTTGTAAGTCAAAAAGGATCGATTACAATTGCTGATTCCATTGGAATTGGTGAGCCGACATTGAATGATATTCTCGAAGATTTGAAAAAGCCCGGACGTGATCCGCGTGACGAAATGCCCAAGCCAATTTTACGAAGCGATGTGTTGAAAATTGAAGACCTTGAAAAGGGAATGGTGTTAAAAGGAACTGTGCGTAATGTGGTTGATTTCGGCGCTTTTGTTGATATTGGCGTTAAGCAGGATGGACTACTTCACATTTCGCAGATTGCAAATAAATTCATTAAAAATCCATTAGAGGTTCTTAACGTTGGCGACATTATTGATGTTACTATTCTCGAAATAAATATTGAGAAAGGAAGAATTGGTCTTAGCACAAAAAGTTAGGATTTGAAATTTGCGAGATTCTCAAACTAATCGTGCTCTCATTTCGTCCATATGCTTTCGGGGCGCTAAATTATATTTCTTCAAATAAATTCTGCTGAGATTTTATTTAAACTTTATTATCTTTGGCAGTCCATGTTCATCTTAAACAAAATACTATGAATGTCTATAAATACTTATTAGATACTATTGAAAAAAAAGGCGCTGCTTACCTTATCTTAATTGATCCAGATAAGTCGAGCGGCGATAAGCTTGCGCAATTTGTTAAACTGTGTGAAAAATCCGGCGTTGATGCTTTCCTTATCGGCGGAAGTTTAATGCTCGGCGGAAGTTTGGAAGAGTGTATCGCTGTAGTAAAATCCAATTGCAACCTTCCAACTATTATTTTTCCCGGAGATGTAAGTCAAGTTTCTCCAAGTTCAGACGCGCTGCTTTATATTTCCCTTATCAGCGGAAGGAATGCAGATCAGATAATCGGCAAGCATGTTTTAGCTGCTCCAATGATAAAGA